>NZ_JBFBCG010000157.1:0-7961 GCF_040683105.1 Streptomyces sp. NPDC051020
GAAGGGCCACAAAACCTTCATCATCTGCACAGCACCGCATCAAGTGGGTCTACCTACACGAACCTCACTCTCTGCGCTCGTGGCGCACTTAAACGTCAAGCTAAGACCGGCCGGGCAGGGTGGGGAGGTAGGCGGGAGCCTTGCGGACCGGGGTGGCCCTCTCGAAGGCGTACACGTAGCTGAGCAGCTTCGCGTCGCTGTAGCGCGTTCCGAGGAAAGAGACGCCCAGCGGCAGCGTGTCCCGTGCGTAGCCGGCGGGCACAGTGATGTGGGGGTAGCCGGCCACTGCGGAGTTGCGGGTGGAACTTTCGAAGGGGGTTGGGTCGAGCGCTTCGACGGTAGGAGCGGGGATTCCGGTGGGGGTGACGATGGCATCGAGCCGGTGGTCGGCGAGAACGCCGTCGATGGCCTGACGGGCCTGACGAGTCGCGGCGCTGCGGTGCTGGCGGTATGCCGGAGCGTTGACATCTCCGTCGGTCTTGTCGGCCATCTCGAAGAGTTCCTGGCCGAACTTCGGCATCTCGACGGTGGAGTTCCGCTTGTTGAACGCGATGAGTTCGGTGAGATTCTTGGGGTGGGGGCCTGGGGTGGCGACCAGGTAGGCGTTGAGGTCGTGCTTGAACTCGGTCAGCACGGCGGGAAGCATGTCCTTCTGCATCATGTCTTTGGAGTCGGCCACGTCCGCGCCCTCGACGACGGTTGCGCCGAGCGCTCGGAGCCGCTGGACAGCCGCGTCGAAGGTACGGTCCACGTCCGGGTCGATGCCGATGTGTCCCTTGCGCCACACGCCGATGCGCTTGCCGCGCAGGGCGTTTGGGTCGAGCACCTCGCGGTAGTCGGAGGGGAGGGCAGTGTCGGCGTCGGAGGTAGCCGTGTCGGCGGTGTCCGATCCATGGATGGCCCAGAGCGCCAGGGCGGCGTCCGTCGTGTTGCGGGCGATCGGGCCGGCGGTGTCGTGGCGGCTGGTGATAGGGATCATGCCGCTGCGGCTGACCATGCCGAGGGTGGGCTTGATGCCGACGGTGGAGGTGACGCTCGCGGGGCACACGATGGAGCCGTCGGTCTCGGAGCCGATGGTCACAGCGGCCAGGGCGGCTGCGGCGGCGACTGCGGAGCCGCTGGACGATCCGCAGGGGCTCCGGTCGAGTACGTAGGGGTTACGGGTCTGGCCGCCAGTGGCACTCCATCCGGCCGTCTGCTCGAGGGACCTGAAGTTGGCCCATTCCGACATGTTGGCCTTGCCCAGGATCACTGCACCCGCGTCGCGCAGTTTCTTTACCAGGAAGGCGTCCTGTGCCGGCTTGGAGTTCAACAGGGCCGTGGAGCCGGCGGTGGTGGGCTGGCGGTCTGCGGTGTCGATGTTGTCCTTGATGAGAACGGGGATGCCTTCCAGTGGCCCCCGCACTTCACCGGTGCGGCGCAGCTCGTCGCTCTTGCGTGCAAGATCCAGTGCGTCTGGGTTCACGGTGACGACGGCATTGAGGCGGGGGTTGAGGCGATGGATCCGGTCCAGGTATGCCTGGGTCAGTTCTTTGGACGTCAGCCGCTTGCCCTTCATGTCCTCCTGAAGTTCCAGGATCGTGGCGCGGTCCAGCCGCTCGTCCAATCGTCCGTCGCGCTTCCCGTCGTTCTTCAGAGCGTACGGGGCTGCTCCGCCAGTCGAGGTGGCGGAAGCGGCCGGTCGCGGTCCGTCGTCCGGTGTGCAGGCCGCCAGGGGAACGAGCAGGCAGGCTGCCGATACCGCGATCACCGTGTGCCGTCGCGTGGTTCGAGTGAGCGAGCGCATCAGTTGCTTCTCCGTAGAGGCGAGGGAAGGAAGGCCCTGTGTCCGTACAAAAGAGCCTATGAACGGCGTCTTTTCGGAACGACAGGGATGACTCCCCGTTCGGGAGTGGTGCGGACTACACCTCCTGAGGGGGTGTCCGTTTTCCGCGTCACGCGTGAGGAGGGGGTGTCCGGCTCACTGCCGGACACCCCCTCCTCAGGTGCTCTCGCCGCTACGGGTCACTTCTTGCCGCTGGTCAGCCACACTCCCAGCGCCGATCCGACGAAGACGACGCCGGTGCCGACCCCGGCCAGGACCCTCGTGGTGCCGGTGTAGTGGGCGAAGGTGCTGACGTAGACCGCCGCCACCGTGGAGACGAAGAGCAGCAGCCAGAGCACGGGCTTCATCAGGGGTTCCTCCTGTTATGCGCCCCGGCGGCCCGATGGGCGGCAGGGGTGGGATCTCTTACGCCGTTCACCTTCTCCCCGCGCCCCCGGTCGGCACATCGGACCGTCCCCCCGAACCTGAGGTGTAGCCCGCTACACCCATGCGGTGACGGACACGTCGCCGTACGGGACGGCCGTCCGGGACGCGGGTCAGGAGTTCAGGTAGGCAAGCACCGCGAGGACCCGGCGGTGACCGCTGTCGCTCGGCGGCAGGTTCAGCTTGGCGAGGATGCTGCCGATGTGCTTGCTGACGGAACGTTCAGTGATGAACAGGGTCGTGGCGATCGTGGGATTGTCCAGGCCCTGCGCCATCAGCCCGAGGACCTCCCGTTCCCGGGGGGACAGCGCGTCGAGCGGGTCCCGGCGGCTCATCAGCTGGGAGACGACCTCGGGGTCCAGCGCCGTTCCGCCCGCAGCGACGCGCTCCAGCGCGTCCTGGAATTCCTCGATATGTCCCACACGGTCCTTGAGCAGGTAGCCGATCCCCGATGCGCCCTGTCCGAGCAGTTCAGCGGCGTAGCTCTCCTCGACATACTGGGAGAGCACCAGGAGCGGCAGGTCGGGAACGAGTTTCCGGGCCTCGATGGCGGCACGCAGCCCCTCGTCGCGGAATCCGGGCGGCAGCCGGACGTCCAGGACGGCCACGTCCGGCCGGTGTTCCAGCAGGGCGGGGACAATCTCGGGCCCGCTTCCCACGACGGCCACGATCTCGTGCCCGACGTCCTCCAGGAGCAGAATCAGGCCCTCGCGGAGAAGGACGTTGTCCTCCGCGATCACGATCCGCACGGCAGCACCACCTCAATCGTCGTTCCGGAACCGACAGGGCTGTCGATCCTCGTCGTACCGTCCAGGGCGGCGACCCGTCGACGTACCCCGGCAAGTCCGCTGCCCGAGGCGGAGCCGGGTGCGGCCCCGCCGCACCCGTCGTCCCGCACGACGACGCGCAGCGTGGGGCCGTCGTACCGGAGCGACACCTGAGCACGGCTCGCGTCGCTGTGCCGGGCGATGTTGGTCAGCGCCTCGGCGACGACGAAGTAGGCGGCCGCCTCGACGGCGGCGGGGGGACGGCGGTCGGTCTCGGGCAGGTCCAGGGTGGTGGGGATCGGCCGGCCTGCGGCCAGGGAGCGGATGGCTCCGTTCAGTCCCCGGTCGGAGAGGATCGGCGGGTGGATACCGCGGATGACGGTGCGCAGTTGGACAAGTGCTTCGTCCACGGTGGTCCTGGCCTCGAGCACCATTCTCCTGGAACTCTGAGGGTCCTTGTCGAACCGGCGCTCGGCCAGGGCCAGTCGCATGGCCACCGCCACGAGCTGCGCCTGGGTGCCGTCGTGGAGGTCGCGTTCGATCCGTCGGAGTTCCGCCTCGTGGGCCTGGAGGGCTCCCGCGCGCGAGGCGGTCAGTTCCTCGATCCGCCGGCCGGCGCCGGTCCACGTACCGAGCATGATCTCCGCGACCCGTGTCTCCAGCTTCACCGTGGCGGGGGCCAGCCAGAAGAAGAGGGCCGCGAAGAGCCAGACACACACCGCGGACAGGACGATCGCCTGCATCCAGGTGGTGAGGGGGGCCGCGAGGAGGGTGAGGGTTCCGCCGGGCAGGGTCCACCACCACAGCGGGATGGAGATCGTCAGCAGCAGACTGAGCAGCACTCCCAGGACGAGGACGGGAAGAACGAGCCCTACGACGCCGTGAACCAGCATCCATGCCACGTCCTTGCGGGTACTTGGGAACCGCAGCAGTTGGAGCGTCCGCTGGTAGGCATTGCCTTCGGGCGTCGGGTAGGGCCGGCGTACGGGGCGGCCGAGAACGCGTTCGGCGCGTCGGCGTTCGACATCGGCCAAGGCGCGCAACGGCTGCACCGCCCACGGAAGGATCGGCGCGAAGATCAGCGAGAAGCAGACGAGCGGCAACAGAACGTAACCAACCAGCGAAGGTAGAGCGGTGGCGAGTCCACCCAGCAGATACCTCGTGGATCGTAGGCTGTGGAGCACTCTTGCCTTCAGGTCCATGGAGCAAGACCGTACTTCACGGGGGTTCCCTTGTCATAAGTGCGCGCTCCACCTGGCAGGTGGAGCGCGCTACACCTCCGGTTCGGGGGAGAGACCGCTGCCGCCCGCTGGGCTTGCGCGATTACGTTCGGTACCCGTTCTGACCGATCGAGGGAACCGAAGGACCCATCATGCAACCGATGACGACGACCCGGGCCACGCCGTTCGCCGTGTCCCTGGAGGAGGTCTCCCAGTCCTATGGCGAGGTGACCGCGCTGGACCGGGTCAGCTGGGGGTTCCGCAAGGGCAGTCTCACCGCGATCATGGGCCCGTCCGGATCGGGCAAGAGCACCTTCCTGCACTGCGCCTCCGGCCTCGACCGGCCCAGCAGCGGAACGGTACGGCTCGGGGATCTGGACATGGGCGGGCTCCGCGAGACGGAGTTGACCCGGCTGCGCCGTGAACGGATCGGATTCGTCTTCCAGGGCTACAACCTCATGCCCTCGATGGATGTCGAACGCAACATCACCCTCCCGCTGTCCCTCGGGAACCGTCAGGTGGACAGGCGCTGGCTGGACGAAGTGGTCCACCGGGTGGGGATGGCCGGCCACCTGGACCGGCTTCCAGCACGTCTGTCCGGCGGCCAGCAGCAGCGTGTGGCGGTCGCCCGAGCGCTTGTCACCCGCCCGGAGATCGTCTTCGCCGACGAGCCGACGGCCGCGCTGGATCCGAGGTCGGCCGAGCACGTCCTGAAGCTGCTGCGTGACGCGGTCGACGAGATGGGACAGACGGTCGTGCTGGTCACCCACGACCCGGTGGCCGCGGCCTGGGCCGACAGTGTCGTCTTCCTGGGCGAGGGCAGGATCGTCGACGAGCTGACGGCTCCCTCCGCCGCAACCGTCCTGGCCCACTGGGGGACGCTGTGAGGCGCGGTATCGCCGCCGGAGTGGCGGTGGCACTGGTGTGCGCGGCCATGTTGACGGGCGCGTTCGGGGTCCTGCTGGAGTCCGCACTACGGGCGCACGGATCGGCCGACCGCTATGAGCGCGCCGTGGCCGTCGTCGCCGCGAGCCAGCGCGTCGAGGTCGTCAAGGACGACCAGACCGATGCCAGGCCACTGGTGGAACGAGCCCGGGTACCGGTATCGGTGGCCGACCGGGTGCGCACGGCACCGGGGGTCACCGAGGTGGTCGCGGACGTCTCTTTGCCGGTGGTCACCGCGGACGGGGCCGTGCGGACCGGCCGTGGCTGGGACGCGACCGTGCTCACCGCTGTCGAACTGCGTGCCGGCCGGGCCCCACGGGCGGAACACGAAGTCGCGGTGGACTCCGGCAGCGGCAGGGCCGTCGGGGACACCGTCCGTCTCCAGGTCGGCGGCAAGGCGCCGGAACCCTACCGCGTCAGCGGTCTGGTGGCCGGCGGGTCCGGTGCAGGCCGCGATGTCTGGTTCGGCCAGCACACGGCACAGGTCCTCAGCGGCCGTCCCGAGCGTGCGGACGCGCTGGTCGTGCTCGGCACGAAGGAGACGTCCGCCCAGACGCTGCGGGCAGCCGCCCCCGGTCTCGTCGTCGCGACCGGCGCGGACCGTGGCGACGTCGAGAACCCGGAGGTGGCGGCGGCACGACTCGACCTGATCGGCGTCTGTGCGTCGATCGGCGGAGTCGCCCTCCTGGTGGTGCTGCTGATCTTGACTGGTCTCCTGGACACGTCCGTACGGGACCGGACCCGCGAACTCGCCGTCCTGCGCGCCATCGGTGCCACCCCCCGGCAGGTCCGCCGGGTGATCGTCCGCGAGACGCTCAAGGTCGCGGTACCGGCGTCGCTCCTGGGCGGTCTGCTGTCGCTCGGGCTCGGCACCCTGCTGCACCGCTTCATGGCCGAGCAGGGGGTCCTGCCCCCGGGGCTGGGGCTCGCTCTGGGACCGTTTCCTGTCGTCGGTGCCCTGGCGCTCACGGTGCTCACCGCGGTCGGTTCCGCCTGGCTCGCGGCACGACGTGTATCCCGGATCCGGCCGGCCCAGGCCGTGAGCGAGACCTCCGCCGAACCGACTCGGCTACCGCGCTGGCGCGTGATCACCGGCCTGGTGCTCCTGGTCGTCGGTCTCGCTTCGGCTGGCACCGCGTTCGCGTTCGGCGGGCAGGTGGCGACCGCGGCCATGGGCGGACTCGTACTCTCCCTCATCTGGGCGGCGGCCCTCCTGGGTCCCTCGATCGCCCGAGGGGGAATCGTCGTCCTCAGCCCCGTCATGCGCCTCCTGTTCCCGGTCCCGGGCCGGCTCGCCACCGACACGGCCACCGCCGCGGCCGTGCGACTCGCGTCGGTGATCACGCCGATCGCGCTCGCGCTCTCCTTCGGCGCCAGCCAGCTGTTCGTGCAGACCACCGCGGTCAACGCCACCCGGACGCAGGCAGCCGCGGGGCTGCAAGCGGACCAGGTGCTCGTCTCGAACGGGCCGGGCGTGCCCCGGGCCATGTACCGGGCGGTGGAAAGGACGGCCGGACCGGGGACCGTGACCGCGGTGAAACGCACCACCGTGGTGATGTCGGTCGCGGCCCAGCTCCAGTCCCTGCCCACCCAAGGCGTGAAGGGCGCACTGTCCAATCTGGACCCGGACGTGAAGGCGGGCCTGCTGAAGGGCCTGCACGGCAAGAACACGGTCGCGCTCAGTTCGAACGTGGCCAGCGCGGCCAAGGTCGGTTCGACCGTGTCTCTCTGGCTCGGGGACGGCACCGTGATCCGACCCGAGGTGGTGGCCGTCTACGACCGGGGACAGGGCTTCGGGGATGTCCTGCTGCCTCACGATGTGGTCGCCGCCCACGTCACCGACGCGGGCCACGACGACTACCTCCTGGTGAAGGGAGCGGCCGACCTGCGACCGGTGCTCGACCGTTTCCCCGGGACCCGTGCCACGTCCGCCGGACAGTACAGTGCGGCCCTCACCGAGAAGGCACGCCAGCAGGCCCTGCCCGGACTGCTCGCAGTCGCGGCGATCTCCCTGTTCACCCTGATCGGCGTGGTGACCACGCTGGCCGTCGCCACCGCGTCCCGCCGTCGTGAACTGGCTCTGCTCCGGCTCATCGGCGCGACCCGCGGCCAGGTTCTGGCGATGCTGCGGCTGGAGACCTGCCTCGTACTCGGTACGGGGGCCGCCGTCGGCTCCCTGGTCGCGGCGGTGACCCTGCTGACCTTCGGCGGCGCGGTGACCGGTCTGTCCGCGCTGTCGGTGTCCCCCTCGGTCTGCGCGGCCGTACTCGGCACGGTGTTCCTGTCGGGCATGGCAGCCGTCATGCTGCCCGCCCGCCGGCTGCTGCGCCGCCGAAGGTCTCCTCGAATCACGTAGCGGAACCGGGTCCCACCTCTCCCATGCTCCCCGTCCTCGGGCGGGGGCACGGGAGGAGGGCCGTTCCTTCATGCGCCGCGACCATCACAGGACCGGGCCGAGCCACCGGCAGGCCCGTCGCACCACGACCACCTCTCCCTGACCCACTGATGTTGTTCCCCTACCGACAGGAGTTGTTCCATGTACGCACGTGTATCGCCGAGGTTTCGTCCCACGCTTTCGCGAGGTGGCCGGCGTAAGGCCTTGCTGGCCGTGACCGTGCTCACCGGAGCCGTCATGACCACCGGTGCGCTGTTCCCGCCCGCCGCCTCCGCCGCCAGGCCGGACACTGTTCAGAGCAGCCTGAACGCCTTGGTGCTCGACGACCGGATGCCCGCCGCGCTGGCAAGCGTCGCGGACCGCGAAGGCCGGACGCGTAACTACAC
>NZ_JBFBCG010000158.1:0-7935 GCF_040683105.1 Streptomyces sp. NPDC051020
CCGCTGTACCGCGCATCCACGACCTCGGCGCACGCCGCGGCACCGAGTGTTCACGACCCCGGCGCGCGCCGGGGCCCATCGGTCGTCTGACGGCAGTAGTTGACGGCAACGTCAGCGGACGGCCGCCCCGACGAGGCGTGGGTCGTCGCTGTCGTCGGGCTTGCTGGTGCTCTCGGCGGGGTTGCGGAGGGCGTGGCCCAAGAGGTCGATGGCGTCGCGTTGGAGGCGGAGTCGGACGTGAGCGTAGACGGTGGCCGTGACGCCGATGTGGGCGTGGCCCAACAGCTCCTTGATCACGACGAGTTCGACGCCCTGTTCCAGGAGGAGGGTTGCCGTCGAGTGGCGGAGGTCGTGGAACCGGATGCGGCGGAGGCCGGCCCGGTGGAGCAGGGTGTTGAAGTGGCGGGTGAGGGTGGCTCCTTCGATCGGCGCTCCGTTGGGCCGGGTGAACACGTACCCGCTGTTCTGCCAGCTTTTGCCGGCCGTTTCGCGTTCCCGGAGTTGTCGGCTGCGGTGCTGTTCGAGGGAGCGCAGGCACGGCGTCGGCAGAGCGATCCGCCGTTCGGAACTCTGGGTCTTGGTCGGCAGGGCGGTCAGGCCGCTGGAGTTGGTGCGCTGGAGGGTCCGGCGGATGCTGGCGGTTCCGCCGGCCAGGTCGAGGTCTTCCCAGCGCAGGCCGAGGAGTTCACCCTTGCGGAGTCCGGTGTGCAGGGCGAGCTCGAACAGCGGCTGCAACCGGTGACCGCTCGTCGCGGCCAGGAACGTGCGCGCTTCGTCGGCGGTGAGGGGTTCGAAGCGGCGGGGGCGAGGTGTGCCGGTGCGGACGTTCCGGGCGACGTTGCGTGGGATCTCCTCCTCGCGTACGGCGTGCTCCAGAGCGGACTTGAGGACGGAGTGCACGTAGGCCAGGGTCAGGGGCGAGAGCCGCTTGGAGCAGCACTTCCCGGCGGCGCAGCAAAGGGGTTGTTCACGGGCCGCGTCGAGGCCGCGGGTGCAGCACTGGCAGGTGGTGCGGAGCTGGTTGAGCCAGGTGCGGACGTCCTTGGCGGTGAGCTTGGCGAGCTTCTTCCGTCCGAGGCCGGGGATGAGGTAGAGCCGGGTGACGGCGGTGTAGCGGGTGTGGGTGTTCTCGCGGAGTTGGTGGACCGCGACAGCGTCGAGCCAGTACGTCAGGTACGCGGCCAGGCTGCCCTGCGCGGACGGGACGGGGACGCCGCGGTTGCTGGCGGCGATCTTCTCCGTGAGCTTCGCCAGGGCCTCCTTCCTGGTGGTGCCGTAGACGCGGATGCGCTTGCGGGTGTTGCCGGGGGCCAGCACGTATCCGGCGGCTTCCCAGCGGCTGTCCTTGCGCTGGTAGACGGTTCCGTCGCCGTTGGCACGGAGGCGGCGGGAGGCGGGGGTGTCGCGGGGTGTGGTCATCAGGCGGCGTCCTGTTCGAGGCGGGTGCGGATGAAGTCGGTGAGGGCGTGGGTGGGGATGCGGCGGGCGCGCCCGAGAGTGATCGAGGCGAGTTGTCCGGTGCGGAGCAGGTCGTAGACGGCGGAGCGGCCAAGCTGGAGGCGGGCCATCACCTGGGGCACCGTGAGCAGATCCAGCACCGGTCCCGCCTCCGCCTGGGGGACGGCGAGCGGGGGCGAGGCCATCAACAGCCCCCTTCGGCGACGAACTGCCGTTCCAGTTCCTTGCTGTGCCACACGCCGGCGGCGAGGAGTGCGGCGCCGGGGCTGTAGCCCGAGCCGAGGTAGTCCCACTGGCCGACGACGAGCGTGGTCGTTGGGTCGGGTTCGGGCAGGCCGGCGTGGGCGCGGGCTTGTTCGGTGCGCCAGGCGCGGCGGGCGTCGCGCAGCGCGCCGAGCGTGACGGAGTAGGAGCGGGACTTGGTGGAGAAGTGGCCCCGGAAGCCGAGCATGTGCGCCCACTTCCAGAGCTTGAGTTCGGCGAACTCCGGCAGGCGGCCCAGCTCCCAGCAGGTGCGGATCATCTGCCGCACATGCTGGGCGACGCCGAGCTGGGGCAGCGGCCGGGCCTGCCCGGTGCCGTCGCACGCGCTGCACGGGAGCGGGGTGCCGCGGAGCAGGAGGGTGGCGCCGCGTCCCTGGCAGGGGCGGCAGAACAGGGAGCGGTCGAGGGTGCCGGAGGCGTCGGCTGACTTGGTGGCGTACTTGGCGATGTAGGCGGCGACGGCCTGATCGGTGAGTTCGCTGTCGGTGCCGAAGGCCGTGATCTCGCGTACGTCGAGCTGCTGGCCCCAGGTGAGTTCGCGTTCCCCGATGGCGTCCGAGGTGATGGCGATGCGGGCGCGGGGTGCGGCGGCGCGGATGGCGTCGGTGAGCACGGCGACCGTGGCGTACGAGGGCGGGGGCTGGGTGCTGCCGTCGGGACCGTCGAGGCGGATCACGGTGTGGAAGTGGACCAGGCCGCGCTTCTGGTACTCGGCGACCTTGGCGAAGGACACCCGAAACACTGCGCGGGCGGCCTTCTGCGTTATGCCGAGCCGGGTGGCAAGCTCCCGCCGAAGGTAGATCGCGAAGCGGGCCCACAAGGCTCCGGCGTGGGCGTTGAAGAGGACCGCGCCGACGTAGTCGTACGTCGCCGGATTGAGCGGCGTACCGAGCAGCGTGTCCGTGGGTTCATGCCGGGTGCCGCAGCGGCAGGGCCGGGCGTCGGGGCGGTTGTGGACGGGGCCGAAGGATGGGGCGGTGAGGGTGGCGAAGACGCGGGGGTGGGTGCGGACGGTGTCGGGGACGGTTTTGCCGCCGGAGAGGCCGGCGCGGATGAGGTGGTAGGTGTCGGCGGCGTAGAGGCGGGAGCAGGCCGGGCAGCGGGAGGAGCGGCGGTTGCCGCACGCGGTGAGCAGGCTGCCCGTGGGCTCGTCGGAGGTGGTGTAGGAGCGCAGGACTTCACCGGTTGTGGTGTCGAGGGTGGTGGTGTGGCCGGTGAGGCGGACGGGCTCGGTGCAGCCGCCGAGGTGTTCGATCTGCTGCTGTGCGCGGTCGAAGTCGGGGTGGTTGATGAGGTGGAGCAGGTCCCGTACGGCGGGGCTTGCCACGTGGCGCAGGTCCAGGGTGACCATTCGGGGCGTGTCCCTTCTGTTCGGGTGAGCGGCCCCGAGCAGCAACCAGCCAGGCGTGTAGGCGTGTTGGTGCTCGGGGCATGACGAACCAGGCCCTTGGGCGGGCGTGGGGTTGAGTGAGGGGGGTGCGGCCGGTGGGGGCCGGGGCTCAGAGCTGAGCGAGTGCGGCGGTGGCCACCGGCAGGGCGACGCCCAGGCGAGTCCCCAACTGGGCTGCTGTGATCGGCGCTTCGTGCTCGGCGCGGTGGGTGTCCGCGATGCGCCGGGCCGCGTCCAACAGAGCGGGAGGCAGAGCCGGACCGGAGACTGACCGGGCCGCCTTGGCGACGGTGGCGGGCAGAGCAGCGGTCGGAGCCGGGGCGGGCTGCGGTTCCTCGGCAGGGGCGGAAACGACGTCCGGGACGAGGGTCAGGGATGCTGATTCGGGCGCGGGTGCTTCGTCAGGCACTGGCTCGGAGATGGGAGCGGCAGTGTCCTCCAGGTGCCGGGTGGGGTGGGTGAGGGTGTGGAACTGGGCGAGGAAGGCCGGGCCGACGTGGCCCCAGCCGAGGAGCAGGAGCGGGGCGACGGTGTCCAGGCAGGCCCGTCCGTAGTGTCCGGCCAGCAGCGGTTCGGCGGTGTTCAGGGCGAGGGTGAGCAGCCCGCACAGGTGCAGCAGCCGGGTACCGGCCCGCAACTCGACGTTGGAAACGCCGCGCAGGGCCAGGAACCGCAGGGCGACCAGGAGCCCGACAACGGACAGGTCCACCATGGGTGCGATCAGCGGTGCGATCGGGCGGGGGACGCCGAGGCGCAGGGCGAGTGCCCAGACGTTGCCGAAGGAGAAGACGAAGGCCAGGGCCGCGATGACCGCCATGACCACGGTCACGGTGCGCCGGGTGAATCGTTCCTCCGCCATGATCTCAACCCCCTTTCTGACGTGAGCTGTTCGGGATCACTTGGTGAGCGAGGGCGAGGGCAGGAGTGTTGCCGTCCGGCCGGTCGTACGGAGGAGGGCGTCCAGGAGGAGGTCCGGGTCGGCGGTCAAGTGCGAGGTCTCCTCGGCGACGCGGGCGGCGTCGGTGTCGGAGACGTAGGGAGTGCGGATACGGGTGTAGCCGGGGCGGCCCTGCATCGCCATCACCGCGACGCCGACGTAGGCGGGGTCCTGCAAGGTGACCGGACTGGCGTCGGGCCAGTTGCGGATGTCCTCACCCAGCGCGGCCACCGCGGCTTCCACGGTCTTCTGCGCGAAGGACAGCCCGATGGGGCACACGTCGCGGATGAAGGTGGGGATGGCGTCGCCGGTGGTCTTCTGGCTGATCAGGATCACCAGGATGCCGACACTGCGGCCCTTCTTGACCAGGTCCTCCACCAGCCGGGCATTCTCCGCCGTCAACGCGGCCAGGCGCTTGGTGGTGGCGTCGCTGCCCTTGTACTCGCGGAAGAACGTGTGCGCCTCATCGATGATCAGGACCGTGAGCGGCCACTGCGGTGACGGGCCGACGTGCCACATGTTCTTCACACCCAGCACGTCCCGGATGGTCGCCGAACGCCGCTTGCGCAGCTCCACCAGGCGCTTGAACAGCGCGTTCGCCTCATCCAGGTCGTCCCCGCAGAACGCGAACATCCGCTTGACCAGGTCGGCGTAATCGCCCTCCGAGGCCCGTGACACCTTTCCGTCCGCAGTCGCGATCTGCACGGCCGGAGACGGCGCGAAGTCGCAGACGAACCTGTTGACCCCCGAGGTCTTGCCCGCACCCGGGACGCCGGCCACCGTCACCCCGGGAACGTTGGCCAGGGACACGGACACCCGGGCGGCGTACTCGTCCACGCCCAGCTCCCAGCGCGTCAGGTCCGTGGGAGGGTGGCCGGTGGGGCGGTGTTCGGTCGGCGTGGTCAGCGGGTCGGAGCGCACGCCCCGGATCACCACCTTGCCGGGGCCGTCCGGCAGCACGGACACCCGCGTGCACCGCCAGGCGTCCGCCAGGAACCGCGCCGACTTCTGGTACTCCTCCAAACCGACCTGCGGCAGCGTGCGGGCCCGCACGATCACCCCGTACTGATCGGGCTTGACCTTGATCTTCGGAGTCAGCACCCGAGGCGCGGGAGCGGCACCGTCCTTCTGCGCGGTGATCTGCGCCAGCAGGCTCGGCGTCTTGTCGGTGACCGTCAGCTTGGCCATCCGCGCGAGGCGTACCCAGCCCCAGCGCACCCGCACGGCCTGCCGCATGCTGACCCGCGTGCCCCGGTCGGCCCGCACGTAGCGCACCACCGTCACCAGCAACCACACGCCGACCAGCACGACTGAGACCAGCAGCGCAACCGTCGCGTATCCCGTGATGGCTTCCATGTCAGGCCCCCTCTTCCCGTATCAGGTGGAGCACGTGGTCCAGGTCGAGGCGGGCCGCCTGCTCCGGGCTCAGGCCGAGCAGATCGAGCACGGCGGCCGAGACAGCGAACGTGGCCTTGCCCTCAGTCCCCGGCAGCGGCCGGAGCGGAGACAACTCCCGCTCCGGCACGCGGCGTTCGAAGCGGGTCACTGGGTTGCCTCCACGGTGATCAGCTCCAGACGGGCGGCCCGGTAGGCGACGCCGTCGGACAGCTGACCGTTGAAGATCCGCGCCCACGGGGTCGCGAACAGCTCCACCGGCCGCACCATCGCCCCCGGCTTCAGCCCGGCCGCAAGGCCGGTCTCCGGGACGGTGATCTTCAGGACCTCGGCCCGGCCGTCCTCCATGAGCATCACGGTCACCGTGTACAGCGACGCACCGGTCTCCCGGTCGGTGGCGACCTCCCCGGTCTGCTGGTCCTTGATCTTCAGCACCGGATCGGTGCCCGCGATACACACCGCCGACGGCAGCAAGGCAACACGGATACGGGTCATGGCCATGCCATCACATCCTCGTTCGATGGAGTCGCTTGATCGACTCGATGATGACCACAGCGCTACGGCGATACAGATGCAACGCACGCATAGGTGGGACGGTCGATAAGGACGGTGGTGCGGGCGTGTGCGGCAGGCGCTACGGACGCTACGGTTGGCCCATGACCCTGCCCTTGGACGACGGCCCGCGGCCCCCCTACCTCCAGGCCGCCGAAGTGCTGCGGGCCGCCATCCTCAGCGGCGAACTCCAGCCCGGTGAGCGCCTGCCATCGGCGCGTGAGCTGCAAGAGCGGTTCGGCGTCGCCAGCTCCACGGTCCAGAACGCCCTGCGCGTCCTGCGGCAGGAGGGGCTGGTCTACTCCGTCCTCGGCCGGGGCAGCTACGTCAGCCTGCCCCTTGACCAACAGGACACCGGAGAAAAGGACGGCGACGAAGGCGCGGCAGGAGACGGCCCCTTCCCTCCTGGGTGGCGTTCGGCCCGCGCAGAGGACAACCGCCCCCCTTCGTCCGGACCGCGGACACCCTGCGCGAAGAGATCAAGGAAGGACTCTTCCCCCCGGGTAGCAAGCTGCCCTCCGCACGTGAGCTGCAAGAGCGGTTCACCATCGCCAACTCCACCGCGCAGAACGCCCTTCGCCTCCTCAAGAGCGAGGGGCTGATCTACGCCGTCAAGGGGCGCGGCGTCTTCGTCCGCACCGCCCCGACACCCGGCAAGAACTACAGCTCCAAGGTCGTCCAGCACCTCCAGCGAGAGGAGGTCGAACGGCAGGCCCTCAGGGCTGCCGGCGAATTCGCACATCTCGCCGACGCCGAGCTCAAAGCGCTTGCCGACCAAATCCATGACGAGCTCAACCAGACCCGCACGGCCTACCAAGCAGCGGTCGAGAAGGGCCGGAAGATCACCCGCGAACTGGCCCGCCGTGGCCAACTCGCGCCACCGCTCCACGACGATCCCGCAGCCGCCCGCAAGGAACTCGAAGACAGACTCGCAGACGCGAAGAAGCGCCGCCAGCAGGGCCCCTGACGGACAGGCTGACAGCTCGGCCCGTGGTTGGAGCTGTTCAGAGTTTCTTTACTTGATCAAGGCGACCCGCTGACGCGGGTCGCGCGCGGCACGGCCGCCCACCCGGCCCGCTCTCGGCTCCGCCACCGCAGGCCGGCCAGCGACCAGGCCGCGCAGAAACGCGTAGCGGACCACTGGAAGCGCGAAGGAAGCCGGACGCGCCAGCACGGCGAACACCAGGCCGACGATGAGGCGACGGCGGGGAGTTGGCCGGGACGGCGGCCCGGCAGGTGGGGCCGGTCGGTTCCGTGGGCTTTACCCACCTCCCCGGGCCGGGGCCCGCGTCGGGCAAGGCCAGGGCGCCACTCGTTCAAATTCCGGGCAGGATCACGACCTGCCCGAGTTGCCGGGCCAGCGTACGGCCCCCTGACCATGCCCGACCCCAACCCGGGCAGGACACCGGCCAAAGCCCACTCCACCGCCCTCACGCGCGCTGCCGTCTGACGGCAACGCCGACGGCAACAGGGGCGCACAGCAAGGCACTTCCACGCACACCCACGGACTGGACGAATTCCGCTGACCTGCGAAAACGCAGATGACGGCGCCTCAGCCAGCACACGTACTATGTGCTGACGGGGGCCACCCCCGTACTCGTTCACAATTGCAGTGGTGGAACTGCTCCGAACGGGGCTGCTTGTTCCTGCAATGGATCAACGAATCCGTCGACACCTGATCTCATCGAAGCCATTGCCACCCGCGCGCAGGTTCGGCTTGGTGGCAGCGGAGCAGTATCCGGTACCGCCAAGCATGCGTACGCCGACGTCCTGCTCACGCGATATCAGGGCATCTATGGCAGCCGTGGCCTGATTACGGAGCAAAGCTTCCTGCCCCCTGGCCAGGGAGCTGTCGATTAATAACTCCTTGATTTGTTGGGGTGGTTGGGGTCGTAGGATCCGAGTGTGACGGAGGGGACTGAGGCGGTATTGGCGGCAC
>NZ_JBFBCG010000159.1:0-7893 GCF_040683105.1 Streptomyces sp. NPDC051020
CATGCTCTGCCGGAGCTTCAAGTCCCGTATCTGGGTGCGGTATTCGTGTGAGGTGTACTCCGAACCGCGGTCCGAATGCGTGATGCAGCCCTCCTGGTCGACGGCACCGGTCTCCTGTGTGTCACCCTCCTGCTCCGCCTGCACAAGGAGATCGACGGCGCCGCAGCCGGCACCGTCGCACACATCGTGGCCACCGACCCGGCTGCCCCGCTCGACCTGCCCGCCTGGTGCCACATGACCGGCCACCACCACCTCGGACCCGCGCCCGGTCACGGCTGGGGACCGGTACGCCCTTCGCCTCGCCGCCCAGCCGACGCCGACCCGGCCCGGCGCACCCTGGCACCGGGCCGAATCCGAAGAGCGCCGTGCCCCAGCCGCGCCAGGACACAAGGATCGAGTGCGCCCGGCTCGATCTCCCGCTGACTGACCGCATTCCGCGGTGTGCAGACTGGTGCCTGGGTTGCGGTGGGACCGGGGAGTCCGTCCCCGGCCTCACATGTGCAGTTGGCGCAGTCCGGAGCTGTAGGTGTCGCCGACGTGGGACCGCAGCACATCGGAGAACCCCGGAACGTCGTCGGCGCGGAGCCGGGCGATCAGCTCCTCGTGCTCGGCGATGATGTCCGCGCAGCGTGCCAGGAGTGTCTCTCCGTAGCTGTAGAGCAGGAATCGCTGGCGGTCCGCGATCCGGTCGTTGAGTTCGAGCATGACGAGGTTGTCGCCGGCTTCGACGAAGGAGCGGTGGAAGGCGATCGTGAGCTCGATGAAGCCGTCGAGGTCACGGTCGGCGAGCGCCTGCTTCTGCTGGTCGATGCCTTGTTCGAGCCGCGCGGCCAAGGCGGCCCTGTGCTCGGTCGTGGCGCGCTGGACGGCGGCGCCCTCCAGGATGAGCCGGGCTTCGGCGAGGTCCCTGACGGTCTTCTCGCTCAGCCCGCGCACGAGAGCCCCGCGCTTCGGGAACACGGTGATCCAGCCCTCGTCCTGGAGACGGACGAGCGCGGCCCGCACCGGCGTACGGCTGACACCGAGATCGGCGGCGAGGCCGGCCTCGCCGAGCATCGTGCCGGGTTGGTGGGTTCCGTTGAGGATGGCCTCGCGGATGGCCGCGTAGGCCCGCTCGGACGCGCTCTCGCTTATCGACATGGACCCATCTTCCCCACGGCGGGCAGTCGGCGGGTAACCGCGAGGACCACCCGCCCCTGGATCCCTCCGAATGCGACTCGTGATCCACAGTAATTAGTATCCAAGTTGTGTGCATCTGGAATACATGCCGGATGATGCTGGTTGAAGCACGCCAGAAGGCCCGTTCCGGCGGCTCTTCCCGAAACAGAAGGGATCTTCCCGTGCGGCAGATCATCGTCATCGGCTCCGGCCCGGCCGGCTACACCGCCGCCATCTACGCCGCCCGCGCCAATCTGCGGCCGCTGCTGATCGCCTCCTCCGTGGAGGCGGGTGGCGATCTCATGAACACCACCGAGGTCGAGAACTTCCCCGGCTTCCCCGAGGGCGTCATGGGCCCGGACCTCATGGACAAGATGCAGCGGCAGGCCGAGAAGTTCGGTACCGAGATCCTCTTCGAGGACGTCACCGCCGTCGACCTGACCGGTGACGTCAAGAAGGTCACACTCGCCTCGGGCGAGCAGCACGAGGCTCTCGCCGTGATCTTCGCGAGCGGCTCGGCGTACCGCAAGCTCGGCCTGGCGGACGAGGACCGCCTGTCCGGGCGAGGTGTCTCCTGGTGCGCGACGTGCGACGGCTTCTTCTTCCGGGGCCGCACGGTCGCCGTCGTAGGCGGCGGTGACTCGGCGATGGAGGAGGCGACCTTCCTCAGCCGCTTCGCCGACAAGGTCTACGTCATCCACCGCCGCGACAGCCTGCGCGCCTCGAAGATCATGCAGGAGAGGGCCTTCGCCGACGACAAGATCGAGTTCGTGTGGAACGCCGAGGTCGACGCCATCCACGGTGACGACAAGGTCACCGGAGTCACCCTGTCCGACACCGTCACCGGCGTGAAGCAGGACCTGGAGCTGCAGGGCCTGTTCGTCGCGATCGGCAACGACCCGCGCGTCCACCTCGTCCACGGACAGCTCGACCTGACCGAGGACGGCACGATCGCGGTGGACGGCCGCAGCTCCCGTACGAACCTCGCCGGTGTGTTCGCCGCGGGCGACGTGATCGACCCCACCTACCGCCAGGCGGTCACCGCCGCCGCGTCCGGAACGGTCGCGGCCCTCGACGCCGAGCACTACCTGGCCACCCTCCCGAAGACCCTGCTGGCGAACATCGTGGCGGCCGCGTCCGACGATCTCGCCACTGCCGCCGTCTGACCCGAGAAGGACGTAGACCAAGGCGGCGACCGCCCCGCCTCTCAAACAGCCCCTCCCCCTGAAAGGCAGTAACCGTTGAGCACCCTGGAACTGACCAAGGAGAACTTCGACGAGGTCGTGTCGAACAACGACTTTGTCCTGATCGACTTCTGGGCGGACTGGTGCCCGCCGTGCCGCATGTTCGGCCCGATCTTCGAGGCCGCGTCCGAGCGCCACCCCGACCTGGTCTTCGGAAAGGTCGACACCATGGCACAGCCGGAACTCGCGCAGGCATTCGACATCCAGTCGATCCCGACGCTCGCGATCATCCGGGACAAGGTCGCCATCTTCTCCCAGCCCGGCGCCCTGCCCGAGAACGCCCTGGAGGACCTGATCGCACAGTCGCGGAAGGTCGACATGGACGAGGTCCGCCAGCAGATCGCCGAAGAGCAGACGAAGTAGGGGCCAACAGCCCCCGCAGGACGGCCGAATCAGCGGAAACCGGGCCCGGGCTCACCGGGCCCGCCCCCTTGAGCCGGGCCGTCACCAGAACTCTCAGCGGCAACACCTCGCAGGATGCGACGAGAAGGACCGAATGCGAATCGAAGTTTGGGCCGACCTGGTCTGCCCCTGGGCGTACATCGGCAAGCGCCGCCTGGAGAAGGCACTGGCGACGCAGGCGCTGGCCGGTCTCGGCGCCGAGGTGGTGTGGCGGCCGTACCGTATCGATCCGACCGCTCCCGCGCAGGCCACCCCAGCCGAAGAAGCTGCCGGACCCGAGCCGGAAAGGGGAGCCGACCCGCTCCAGTGCGCGGTTCCTCCTTCCCCGGAGCGTGCCCTGGGGCTCCTCGCGGAGATTGCGGCCGAGGAAGGGTTTGGGACCCGTTGGGGAGCTGTATGGCGGGCCAGCAGTCATGACGCACACCGTCTCGTGTTCCTGGCCTACGATCACGGTGGCAGCACGGCCCAGGATGTTGTTGTCGAGCAGGTGATGAAGGCGCACTTCCTCGACAGCGCCGACATCAGCGACCACCGCCTGCTCAACGACATCGCCGACCGCACCGGCATCCCCGATGCCGCGGCCCTCCTGGACAGCGGCGCCGCCGACCACGAGGTACGTGAACTCCTCCTCATCGGCAAGGCTCGCTCCATCGCGACCTCGCCCACCCTGGTGGTCGGCGACCGGGCACTCGCCGGCGCCCAGCCGCCCGAGGTGATCGTCGACTTCCTCACCGCCGCCGCGAGCGTACGTACGCGGGAGATGCCCGAGGAGGTCCGGCGCCTGCGCTGGTCGGAGTCCCTGCTGGAGCAGCGCGACCCTCTCGGGGCCCTCACCCTGCTCCAGCCGCTGCTCGACCACCACGGCGACGACCTGAACGTACGACGGCTCGCCGCCCGCGGCTACTTCCACTCGGCCCAGCTGTCACGGGCCCACGACGTGCTGCGGCAGTTGGTGGCGGACGCGCCGGACGACTCCTACGCGCGGCTCATGCTCGGCCGCACCCTCCGGCGACTGGGCAGAGACGAAGAGGCCGCCGTGCATCTGAAGATGGCAGCGGCCATGACACCCGACTTCGCCTGACAGTGAGGATGTAGATGGCACTGCTCGGGGGCCTGACTCTCCGCCTGACTGACGCTCCGGCTGTCCTTTGGTTGAATCGTCGGTCGCCCGGGCGGTGCCAGCACGCACCGCGCCGGTCGGGCGCCTGTGACCTAATAGCGCCTCTGTGTGTCAAGCGGCTTGAGCGAGGTGGGTCCGTTGGTCGCGTTTCATGATCCGGTAGACCACGTTGGACAGGCGTCGTTTGAGGGCCCTGCGGGCTTCGGATGGCGTCTTCCCCTCGCTGATTTTGCGGAGGTAGTAGTCCTGCCCGCGCCCGCCGTCGCGGATCTGGCAGACGGCGATGGTGTGCAGAACCGAGTTCAGCGCGCGGTTGCCGCCAGTGTTGAGCCGGTGGCGGACGTTGTTGCCGCTGGAGGCGTCCAGGGGTGCGCTGCCGGTGTAACTGGCGAAGTGGTGTTCAGTGGGGAACCGGTTGACGTCCCTGATGTGGCCGATGACCTTCGCGGCCAGCACGGTCCCCAGACCTGGCAGGGTGGTCAGCGTGGTGCGGGTGGCGGCGACGGCCTCGCGCATTTCGGCTTCGTTGTCCTTGACCTGCCGGTCCGGTCCAGGCGGCGCAGGTCGGCCAGCAGGTCACGGGCTATGTCCCGGCGGCAGTTGTCGGTGGCCGTGACCGGCCGGATTCCCTTCATCAACAAGTCAGGAGCCCGGCCAAAGGTCCCGTCACTGTCTTGTCCTGCTGCCAGACCGGCGCGTGCCATCCCTCGCGCGTCGCACGGAAGGACAGCAGCAACCAGCATGGCAGACGAGATAGCGGTGGTCGGTGGCGTGGACACCCACACCGACCTCCACCATGCCGCCGTGATCGACTCCATCGGTCGGCATCTGGCCACCGAGTCGTTCCCCACCAGCCCTGATGGCTACCAACGATTGCTCGCACGGCGACGTCATGGCCGTCGGTGTCGAGGGCACCGGGGCATACGGCTCCGAACTCGCGCGGTTCCTGCGGGCGAACCGGGTCACCGTGGTCGACGTGGACCGGCCCGACCGCAGAGCCCGCCGCGCGAACGGCAAGTCCGACCCCGTCGACGCCTACGCCGCCGCGACCGCAGTCTTGTCCGGCCGCGCGGGCGGCACCCCCAAGACACGCGACGGCATCGTAGAAGCCATCCGTTCCCTGCGCGTGGTCCGCCGCTCAGCCATCAAGTCCCGTACCCAGACCATCAACCAGATCCGCACCCTTAGAAGCCGTTGTCTTTCCGTGCGTGATCGACGGGTTTCCGCTGGTCGTGGATAGGTGCGGTAGGTCCGTGGGAGTAGTGGCCTGTCACGTCTTCACTCCCCGGGGGGTCTCGAATGCCGTCGGTCGTCGGACTACTGGAACAGCGCGAGGTCTCTGCTCGGCGTCGAGTGGACGGGCTGCGTGAGGAAGCCGACCGTATCCAGGCCGAGTTGGCCGCAGCGGAGAAGGAATGGCAGGAGTGGGTAATCGCCCGACGGCGGGTCGACACGGTTCTGGCCCCGGACGGTGCCGCTGACGCCGGAGTTCAGGACCCCGCCAACCCGAGGAACATGGACACGCAGTCGACGTCCCGTGATGCGGCCAGACCGAAATCGCAGGTGCCGGTGTGGCGTCAGGGGATGACCTTGTCGGTGTTGTCCGTCGACTACCAGCGCATTCTCCAAGCCCTCGCGGACCGTGCCCGTCTCGGGCAGGGTCCGCTGACCTGCCAGGAAATGGCCGCGGTGTTCGGTATGGACGTGGTTCCAGCCCGGGTGGAGGCATTGCGGTCGAAGGCCAAACGCCTGGTCGCCCGCGGCTGGCTGGCCGAGCCAACACCCGGCCAGTTCACTCTCGCCCCCGCAGTGGCCGGCCCAGGCGACGGGTCATGAGCCCGATCATCGACCAGTAGACCATCGCCTCGGCACTGGCGATGCGGCGCTCAAAGTCGCGGACCAGGCGGCGGCTTCGCATCAAGTGCGCGAAGCAGCGCTCCACGATCCACCGCTTGGGCAGCACGACGAACCCCTTCACGTTGTCGCTGCGCTTGACAATCGCCAGGACCAGGGCGAACGTGGCCAGACAGTGCTCGATCAGACTGCCGGTGTAGCCGCCGTCGGCCCAGACGAGGGCCAGGCGGTGGTGGATGGTGGCCACCTGTTCCAGCAGGACATGGGCGGCGGCGCGGTCGCCGACATCCGCAGCGGTGACCATCACGCCCTGCAGCAGGCCGAGGGTGTCGACCACGACGTGCCGCTTGCGTCCGTTGACCAGCTTGCCGCCGTCGAAGCCGCGACTGTCAACGCCGACCACGGCGTCTGCCTTGACCGACTGCGAATCGATCACCCCAGCCGTCGGCTGGGCATCACGCCCCGCCTTCTCGCGGACCTGCCCGCGCAGCCGGTCGTGGAACTCCCGAACCAGGTCATGGTCGCGCCAGCGGCGGAAAAACGCATAGACCCGGTCCCAGGGCGGGAAATCGGCCGGCATCGCCCGCCACTTGATCCCGTTGTCCACGAGATAGCCGATCGCGTCCAGCATCGCGCGGTGGCAATACGCCTCCGGCTGCCCGCCCCGGCCCCGCATGCAGCCCGGCACAGGCAACAGCGGCCGCACCACTGCCCACTCCACGTCCGTCATGTCGGTCGGATAACGGCGCTCGCGCAGGGGATTGTCGGCAGCGTTTCCGAACCGGTGAGCCAGGCAGTCACACTCCTGGGTGGCCGCGGTGGACTGCACAGGCATCAGCACGCAAGACTGCGACATCAGGGCCTCCTGATGCTCGGTGATTCGACACCAGCGAGCTGTTCAGGAGGCCCTCCTCTTATGCGCCGAGCACCCGACGACCACCCGATCGGGACGACCGTTCGATCACCAAGTCCCAAGAGCGGTACGACAACGGCTACTTATCGTCACCGCGCCTGGTGAGGTCCGCGAGATGGGCGTAGGTGTCGCCGCAGCGCAGGTGGGCCAGGACGAGCAGGGCCTGACGATGAGCAGGCAGGCGCCGCCAGCGGGTGCCGACCTGACGGCGGCGCTCGGCCAGCTGCCGGGTTGACCTGGGCTGATCAGTTTTGGTGTATGGCTGTGGTCGGTTCGTACTGCTGTCTCGGCGGCCGTAGCAATCACGGGCGCGGGTCCTGGGGTGAAGTTCTGATCTGCAGGTTTGTCAGTTGGCTGGTTGGGTGATCAGCGTGTCATTTGCGCTGCACATGGTTCATATTCAGAGAGCTCTACCTTCTTGATCGGGTCGATCGAGCCATTCGTAGGGTTGGATCACCCAGGGGTCCCGGGTGTGGCTATCAGAGGGCTGCCCCTCGTGGCTCGAAACGCTTCGCCACCCGGCACCCCACGACGACTCGGCCGCCGATTAGGAAGTGCGAACAAGTCGCTGCGTAGAGCAATGCCGGCGAGGTCGTCCGTGGTACGAACAGCACGAACACACACCTCAGGAGCACGATGAGCCGGATATGGGCGGGAATCGACAGCGGCAAGAACCACCATCACGGCCTCGCGCTGGACGCTGATGGCAACAGGCTGCTGTCGCGGCGCGTCGCCAACGACGAGACCGAGCTGCTGAAGCTACTCAGTGACGTCCTGGACCTGGCCGAAGGCCGAGAGGTCACCTGGGCCATCGACATGACCGGCGGCGAGCCCGCGCTGCTGCTGGCCCTGTTGGTCAGCCACGGCCAGGAAGTCCTCTACGTCCCCGGACGGCTGGTCAACCGGGCCTCCGACGGCTACCGCGGCGAGGGCAAGACCGACGCCCGCGACGCCTACGTCATCGCCGACCAGGCCCGGATGCGCCACGACCTGCGGTCCATACGTCCCGGCGACGAAGCCGCCATCGAACTGAAGTTGCTGACCGGGCGGCGGACCGATCTGGTCGAGGACCGCACCCGCGCGGTGAACCGGCTGCGCGGCACCCTGTTGAGCATGTTCCCGGCCCTGGAACGCGCCCTGGACGTGACCAACACCGGCCCGCTCAAGCTGCTGACGGGCTATCAGACCCCGGCCGCGATCCG
>NZ_JBFBCG010000160.1:0-7768 GCF_040683105.1 Streptomyces sp. NPDC051020
ACGTAGGCAACGCCCTGCTCGAAGGCAGCCAACGAACAGAAGAGCGGCGAACCGAACACCCCGCCCCCTGACCGCCACAGGTTTTATCTCAAGCTCAGCCGGTGGTCGACGGAGGTTGCCATGCCTGTGATCGCTACGCGGCCGTCGTCTCTCAGCGTTGGGCCGCCGTCGACAGGGTGGGGACGTCGTTCAGGCAGCGGTCGATGAGCGCGTGCATGCGGGGGACGGGGAGGGACGGGTTGGCCGCAGCGCCCTCCGCGGTGCGGGGGTCGGCGAGGAGCGACTCCAGGGCGTCCGGCGCCAGGCTCGGGTTGGCGGCGGCCGCCCGGCGCACCGACTCGTCGGGGTCTTCCACCGGGGGATCGGGCAGGGCGGGGTCGGCCGCCGCCAGGGCGCGCACCTGCGGATCCAGGTGGTTGATGAGGTGGCTCGTGCCGGTACGGGGGAAGGCGGGCAGGGTCAGCAGGTGCGGACGGTGAGCCGGGCGGGTGACGAAGACGTCCAGGAGGAGGTGCGGCGGAGCCAGGGGGTGGTGGCAGGCCAGCCGGATCCGTACCTCCTCGTCCTCGTCCCGCGCGAGTGTCGCGACGAGTTCTGCGGGCAGGCCGGGCCAGCTCGCCGCGACCCGGCGGAGCACCGGTTCCCCGGACGCCGCGCAGGCGGCGAACCAGTCGGGGGACGGCTGGGGGTCGGGCTCGGTGATCGGGCACGTGCAGTCCGGGCCGTGGCCGATGATCCTGTGGAGCATGTCGTACTCGGCCCAGGTGCGGGAGAAGGGGTGGAGGCGTGCGCACATCCGTACGCCGTCGTCCGGGTCCTTCGTCAACTCCGCGACCAGGTCCGGCCTCAGGTCGGGCCGGGTGGCGACCAGCGCGCGGATCCCGGCCTCGGGATGGCGGGCGAGCCGGGCGACGGCGTGGGCCGGGGCCTGGCGGTTGTGGGCCAGGGGGCCCACCATGCCGTCCGCGAAGCACTGCTCGACGAGCGCCGGGGACAGGGCGCACGTGCCGAACACGAACGGCTCGCCGCGCGGCTCGAAGGACGGCAGCCTGGCCTCCACTCGCTCCGGATCCAGCACCCAGCTGTGCTCCTGCGCCGCTTCACGGACCGCGGGGTCCGGATCGTCGAGCAGCCTCGCCCGCTCCGCCGGGGTGAGTGACTCCCAGTTCCAGGTGGCCCGTATCCGGAGTCCGGGGTGCTCGCGATCGGCCAGGGAATGGCGGAAGGACAGCGGGATCTGCCGGGATGATTCGAGCTCCCCGATGATCTCGCCTGCGGTGAGCATGCCGTCCTCGCCCCCGTCCCGGGCGGTCAGGAGGGTGACGAGGATGTCGTCCGGCAGTGGCCGGACCCATCGGAGATGGAGTTGGAGGCCGCCGGCGAGCCGTGCGCGGACGAACCCCGACGGGTCCGTTGCCAAGGGGGCGAGCCGTGCGGGGTCGACGTGCAGGTTGCCGGCGAGCGCGCGGCGAATCTCCCGGGCCGGGTGGTGGAGGGCTGCGTCGATGACGGCGTCGGGCAGGTCGCGACCCGCGCACATCAGCAGGCCGGCCTCACCGGCCGCCGGATCCACCAGGCGTATCAGTACGTCGGAGGGCGCCGCCGGATTGAAAGCGATGCCGCGCAGCCACAGTGCGTGGAGAGAATCGGACACCGCGTCATCCTGCCACCTCGCCTCCCGAACCAGGCCGCCCGACGCCTACCGCGGCGGCACTCACCAGCAGGCTCCCGCCGCAGGGCCTTGGACCACGTGGCGAGGGCCTTGCTCATCATGCGCACGCTCACCGTGCGCGGCACACCGCCAGGCTCCGCATCCACCCCGCCGGGGGAACGCACGACGTCCTGGGCAAGTCAAGCAACCAGGCGTTGCTGAAACTCGGCTACATCGTTTTCCGTGCCCATCGGGTGTTCTCACTCTTGGGCAACAAACGCTCTCGCCACTGACCGACAAAACCACGCTGCCCTTCGGCCACCCTGGACGGTCCGTCCCGCCCCTGGATCTGGCTGACTATCGGGCGGCCGGTTATGTTCGCGAGTGCCTTGTTCAGCACGTCGGGCGGCGCTCGATCCCAGCCGCGCTCGATGTTCACGAGGACAGGCAGCACCCGGTGGTCGGCATGCCAGTCGGGCAGGGGGTGGGCATCGTGTCCCGGCGTGCGGAAGGCCCCGCCGGAGCCGGGCCTTCGCTGCGCGGTCAGGCGGCGCCCGAGACGCAGGTCTCGGAGACTTAGTTCACGTCTACATAGTCACCAGAGGAGTTGCTGGCGCCGGTCGTGGTGTTGCCGCTGTATCGCCAGCGCCATGTGCCGTCCTGGGAGGCGGTCACCGTGGTCTTCAGGTAGCCGGTACTACTAGCGGTTACCGACTTGACCGTGGTGTAGGTGCTGGAACCGGCGGGCTTGAACTGCAGCTTCACCAGTCGGCCGCCGTAGTTGTCGTAGCGGTGCAGACTCCAGTTCGCGCGCTGCACGGTGCCGGTGACGGTGATCGGCCTGCCCTTGGTGACGGGCTCTGGGGAGGCGTTCATGTTCTGGATGCGCGAGGCACGCTGGAGGCGGACCGTCGCGGAGAGCAGGTCGGTGTCGTAACCTCCGCCCTTCTTGATGGCAGTGCCGACGGTCTTCCAGCCGGTGGCGTCACTGTTGACGAGCTTGTTGCCATTGCCGCCCGGCATGTTGTCGGGATCCACAGTGATCGTCTCGTCGCAGTCACGGAACGTGTAGCCGCCCGCGGAGGACTGCCCGCAGCTCCACCGGGTCGTGAAGACCGCGAGCTTGTACTCGTTGGTCCCGTAGGTGCCCCGGTACGCCTCAACCCACCAGCTGTCCAGCGACACGTCGCTCTTCACCGTGTACGTCAACGGGGCCTCAACCTCGGCGCTGATGCCCACGACGATGGGCTTGCCGTTGTTGAACACGACGTTCGAGAACGAGATGTCGCTCTCGGCCGCGTGCGCGGTCGGCGCCGTGAGCCCCACGCCCACCAGCGCCATACCCCCGGCCACCGCCGCGGCGGCCGCGCGCCGCGCAGCCGAGGGTCTGTGCCGCTCCGGAGCAGCAGCCGATATTGAAGTGATCAATCCCCACCCCTGAGTCGAGTGTCTGCGCGACGGGTCACTGCCCGCCGCGGGAACTCTAGATCATCCGGGGCGGCACCTGGCGCGCCAGGCGGCCCCCTCCCCTGTGGCGCCCGTCCACAGGTCAGGTGCCGTATGGGTGGGGAGATCCACTGAGCAGATGTGGGGTCACCCCCAGCAGGGGGTGACCGTTTTCAACGAGCGCCAACAGAGCCCGGACCTCCGAAGTAACCGTGAACCTTCCGCAGTACCGGGTCCGCTCCCCCGGCGCCGCAGCCGCGGCCTCGTCCTGCTCCGCGGCAGCCAGCCACCGCCACACCGCACGCTCCCGCACACCCAACGCCTCGGCCATCACCCTCACATGCCGGGTGGAGAGCTCCCCCTCCCGACGCAGAGCCAGCAACCGGCGTACCGCCGGCCCCCGCAATGCCCGAACCGACACAGCAGGCAACGCCGTGCCCGACCCTCCACCCGACTGCGCCGAGACTGGTGGCTGTACTTCCTGATCCACCCCACGATCACACCAACTCCCGGCCGGCCAGAGATCAGAACCCACGAAACTGAGACAGCGTCATCCCTGATGCGATAAACCCCCAGGACAGCGAACCCCACACCGATCTCTCACGTCCATGACAGTGACCCCACACCCCCGAAACAAGCCCCGACCAGCATCAACACACCAAGAGCTCGCTGTCTCTCACACCACTGCCCCCAAACCGAGAGATCGCAACTGATCATGGATGCCATCGTGGAACGGGGTCTGGCCCGGCCACAGCATCGCCGCTTACGTCGAACACTGTGGGAACGCTCGTCGGCGGCAACTCAGGCTGGGTCTGGTGGCGGGGGCCCGTCCGTCTCGTACGCGTCGGCGCACAGGTTGGCGGCCAGGCCCACGCCGGCGTGGTGGTAGCGGTAGCGGAAGGTCTCGTACATGGTGCACATCCTTCGCTACGGATTCGCTTCGGAACCCAGGTCCCCTGACCGGCTGCGGACCCGATCAAAGTTCAGTGAGACGGGACATCACCAAGGGCTCCTACCTCCAGGCGCGTTACAAGCGACTGACCGCCCGCCGCGGACCAATGAAGGCACTCATCGCCGTCGAGCACTCGATCATCACCGCGATCTGGCACATGCTCACCGACAACGTGCCCTACCACGAGCTCGGCGGCGACTACTTCACCCGACGCGACCCCGAACGCGCCGCACGCCGGGCCGTGACCCGCCTCAACGAACTCGGCTACCGGGTCACCCTCGACCCCATGGAGGCCACCGGATGAACCAACCGGAACGAAACCCGGCAGGAACGGCCCGCTGGGCGCACCGTCGTGCCCGAAACACCACCCACCTGTGGTTATTTACGCGTCAGAGTCAAGCTGAGGTCCTGTCGACGCCAGGGACTCATGCATCGACAGGCGGCTCATACGACGCTAGAGATCTTTAATGGCTGGGGTTACGGCGATGCGAAGCCATTCCCCTGGCCGTCAGGGCGCATCTGCCTCCTGACACGTCTAGGATGAGCGCCGTGGGGGAGCCGAACACTGTGCTGGCAGGGGTTTTCCTGGCCACCGGGCGCACCCGGGTGTGGGTGGAGCGCGGTGCGCTGCACTGGAGGCGTGGGCGCATGACCGTCACCGTGCCGGGGTCGCAGATCCGTCAGGTCGAGGTCGCGGGGCAGTCGCTGGCCGTGGGCCTCTTCGAGGAGGCGCAGGCCGACGCGGCCTTGACGATCCGCCATCGCAATACGGCGGCGGTTGCCGCGCTCGGCGCCGAGATTGAAGCGATCATGAGCGACGCGGGGGCTGCGGGAAACGGGCAGTCGATCCGGCGGCAGTCGGTGCGCGTGTGGCCCCTGCAGGCCCTGGCGCGTCTGCGTGATCGGGTGCGGAACGGCAGCCTCTGGTGGCGGCGTGCCCTGTGGTACGTCCTCTTGGGGTTCCCCCTGGCCGTGTGGCTGCCGGTGGAGCCCCGCTTTCTCGGACCCATCGCGTGGCTGATGCTGCCGCCAGGCATCGCCTTGCTGCGCCTTTGGGCGGGCATGGCCGAGCTGGACACGCGGTGGGTGATATGGCGGCGAGGCATCACGGTGCGGGCGCGGTTCGAGTCCGACCCGTACAGCGAGGCCACCAGCGCCTACATCGTCCACTTCCGCACGCTCGAGGGCCGGAAGGTCACGGCGCACGGGCAAGTGCGAGGCCGCCGGGACGAGATTCGATACGACCCGCAGGACCCCTCGCGCGTGCTCGCGCCAACCCGCATCGCCTGGCTGGGGATCGCCCTGGCCGCATTCCTGGCGACCGGTGTGTGGGGTGTCATCTTCTGCCTCCCGACGCTTTTGTGGCTGATCAGGCTGCTGGTACTGCCGTTCTAAAATTTTCAATGGGTAAGGTTACAGCGGTTGGAGGTCGAGGCCGGTCTTGGCGATGAGGCCGTCAATGAGGCCGGGTCGGTACTGCATCCGTTTGAGCCGGGTCTTCACCAGCGCGGTGAGCTGGTCGAGGCTGTGTTTGGTGAAGTTGGCCAGGGACCGTTTCAGCTGTGACCAGACACCCTCGGCCGGGTTGAACTCGGGTGTGTACGGAGGCAGCTGGTAGACGGTCAGCCATATCCGGGCGTCGATCAGCTGGCGCATGGTGCGGCTGACGTGCGTGTTGAGATTGTCCCAAACCAGGACGAGCGGGAGCACGGACGCGGGCAGAGCTGCGGACTCCGCGCGCTCGAGCGCCGCCGCACGGACGCGGGCGTCCGCATGACCGAGACACAAAGCAACCTCGGACTCGGTGGGCGGCAGGCTCCAGGAAGGAGCGCCAGGGCCGGAGCCGGGGCCGGGCTCCTGCCAGTACGGGGCCCGGCCCCAGTCCGCGATCTCCCGGACGTCGAACCATTGGAAGCCGACCCGGATCCGGCCGTAATGCCTCCAGCCCATAACCGCGTCGACAGTGCCCGACCAAACACCGCGGTCAAGGGCGATCCAGTCCTCGGCCTGCCCGGCGCCGACCGCCGAGTCCACCCCCTTGCCGTGGAGCAGTCGTACGGCCGGGATGCAGAACACGGTGGGACGGAGTCGAAGCGTCGTCATAGGGCGGACTGTAACGCCGCCACCAACCACCCCCACCAGCCGTCGTCCCGCAGATCATCGATGCGCACTACCCCGACGGCCGCTCGGTCCATCAGCCCAGGCTGCGACCGCGCTCGGAGGCGGAGGTCGCGTTCGTGGGCATCGGCCCGGGAGCCGGGCGCTGGCTGAAGGAGGCCGGTCCCGCCGGGGCGTCCCGGATCCGCGCCACAGCCGGGCCGCGACACTGACACCGCAACGGGTAGAGCAGCTGTCCGCCATCGGGATGCGGTGGGCGTAGACGTACGGACAGCAGCCAGGCCGGACACGGAGGAAGAAGAAAAGTCTTCCTCCACTGGCAACTACCTGAACTACTTCACGAAGGTGCAGACAGTGCTGAACCAGACCGGTCTCAAGGTCTACTGACAACGGGCCGCCGCAACCAGCGGAACCCGCCCTGACCCGGCCGCGTCACAGGCACAGGGCAGCTGCCACGTCACCGTCCTTTCGGAGGTCCACATGCGCATCCGGGCGTCGCGCTCACTGAGCCTGCTCGCTGCGGCGGCTTTGTCCGCCACCGGCTTGGGGGCCGTCACCGGTTGCGACGGCCAGAAGGATGCCGGCGACGACACGGCGGTGCTGGCGCACCGTGCCCGCAAGGTCGCCGGAGCCTGGGACGAATCAGCCGCCGCCGCGTGGCGAGCTGGCTACCACCCCATGGGTGAGGTGGTCCAGCTTCCGCGCGGCGGCCTGCGAAGCCATGCCGACAAGCAGGCCTACCAAGACCACAACTTCGTCCTGCGGGGCGGGATACCCGACACCGGGCCGAAGGACGGCCGGGTGACCTGGATCGAAGGCGGATCGCTCACACGGCCGCTGACGGGGGCGGTTGAGTCATACCAGACCCTGGCTGGGGGCCGCACCGGCGGAACACCGCACCTCACTGTGACCGGGGCGAAGCTGGGTGAGATGAGTGTGGTCACCAGCCGGGGACCGGCGGTGGTCCCAGCCTGGCTGTTCACCCTGGACGGCTATGCCTCCCCTCTCAAGCAGGCTGCTGTCATCCCGTCGCCACTCCCCCGGCCGCCGATCGGGCCGGCCCACGATGTCCCGGGCTATCCGCTCGATCACCTGGTCCAGATTGCCGCAGGAGGGCGTTCGGTGACCGTGGTTGCCCTCCACGGTGCCTGCGACGACGGCCCCGTGGTGGCTGTACTGGAAACGCGGGGCAGCGTGGTGCTCTCGGGCTCCGTCAAACACCGGAAGGGCGACGGCGGCCTCTGCACCAAGCAGGCAAGGTTCCAACAAGTGACTGTGAAGCTGGCACGACCCGTAGGCGACCGCGTTCTGATCGACGCGCACACCGGCCAACCGGTCCCCTACAAGCCACCGCACGGACCCTCGCCGAGCTGGAGTTGAGCAGCGCAAGTCCTTGCCCCGGCCCACGCGCACCATCTCCGGCAGCCCGCCGAACGGGCCGTACGGCTCCTCGCGCAGGACCGCCGAGCAAACATCCCTCACACTCCCCCACCCCTAGATAAAAGGGGCTCTCCTGCCGCATGTGTGGGTGCTGTGACCTGGGCTGATACGTGAAACACGCCGCTTCCTGTGATCCTTGAGGTGTCTAGGCTCAAGTTTGA
>NZ_JBFBCG010000161.1:0-7553 GCF_040683105.1 Streptomyces sp. NPDC051020
GATCCTCAACTCGCTCGCCGACTACCTCGAAAAGATCAACACACCACAAAAAGCGAAACGAACTTAAAGTCACCATTTGAGGCGCAGGATACTAGTAAGTACCGGAACCACCGTGACGACGCGCTCTCGGTGCGGCAGGATACGCGGGTGAGCTTCCTGCCTCACCGGTCTTTCTACAGACCTCGCACGGTCGGAGGTGTCGTAGGGGTCACCACGGCACCGACCGGACCACACACGTCCTGCCCTGGCAGACACCATCCGCCGGGCCCGTCAGAGATCCAGAACCTCTAATCGCTTACGAATTAGAGGTGTCGCCGCTGCGGGTCAGCGCTCCCACCGCCTGCCACCTGCGGCGTAGCGGCCGCCGGGCAAAGACGTTGGCAACCTGTAGCACAACCCGTTACGCAACCAGATGGGCAACCTGTTGCGCAACCCGTAGCGGCACCGAGCAGCCCCGGCGAGCGTGACGTGGAGGCGTCATACCGCCGGCCGGGTCCGTGACGGCTGTACGTCACGCTGCCCGCCTCGCGCGGCGTGCCGCGCGGCGGCGCCAGGCCCGCTAGCCGTCCCGGAGCAGTACACCGCGTTCCGCCGGCGGCCCCCGCTGGCGAACGTGATCCGGCCGCAGACCGGGCAGGTCAGCAGCCGGATCATGCCGGTGTCGCCGGTCCACTCCGCCTCGCCCAGCATCAGCCCGAGCCCCCAGGCCCGCTCGGCGGTCTGCCGGTCCCGGTACGCCTGGGCAGGGCAGACGTCATCGCAGTACCGGCGCCGGACCAATGCACCCCTCGGGAGCCGGGCCCCGCACAAGGCAGAACCGGATATGGGTCATACCTCCAGGATCATCCCGCTGACCCAATAGCTGACCCACGGCCTGTCATGCGGTCAATGGCGCGGTGATCTCCGGTCGAGTGCGGTGGAGAGCACCTTGTTCACCGCCGGGTTCGTTGTCGGCCAGCCGGATCGGTGCGCGCCACCTTGCAGGAGGATGGGGTACCTACGGCCGTCACGACTGCAGGGGAACTCCGACCAGGAACGAGTCGTCGGTGAGCATACGGCTGGCCCAGCGAGCGACCTGCTCGCGCTCATGCGGCCAGGAAGCAGGACGCCGCAAGGTACGGACCGCCTGCCGGAGTTCGGTCTCAGATCAGACGGGGGTGGCGTCGGTCGCAGCTTGTGGCCTCTGGGCGGTTCATTGACTTCGGCCGCCGGGTGCCTGGGTCGGGGCGGGAGGCAGCGGTTGCTGTGGTGCCGCCTGCGGGGTGTGTTCTTGCTGCCGTGCAGGCGGCCTTTGTTGCGCTTCGGCGCGAGCGAGGGCGGTGCGGCGTGCGGCTTCGGCGCGGGCGCGGTGGTGGATCCGGTGGGCGGCGGGTGTGGTCGAGCTGCGGGGCGATTGGGGTGCCCAGGCCGGGGTGAAGGTGCGGTTCGCGAGCGGCATCGGCTTGTTCGGGTTCGGCGGGTCGTCGGGAGTGCAGTGGTCGCGGATGGCGGCCGCGGTGATGGCGGTGTCGGTGTGGGGCGGGGCGGGGTGTGCGTGGAGGGTGCGGGTGAGGTAGCGGCGGGCTTCGGCGAGCAGGTGGCGGTGGCGGAAGCGGCCGCCGTGGTGGACCGAGACGATCGCGGTGATCTCCAGGGCTGCGGCCGCGACGTCCACGACGATACTGGCGGTGGTGCGGATCGCTGCGGCGACAAGGCGGGCCAGGCGCAGCAGGTTGCCGACGACCTCCTCGCCGACCAAGGCAACGGCGCCGTCCCGCCAGCGTGCTCGCAACGCGGGCAGAGGCCGGCTGGTCTTCTTCTTGGGCGGCCGGGTCTCGTGGGAGGCGCGTGTCATCATCCGGTGCCGGATTTTGGTGGTGAGGGGCTGGCTGGTGCGTTCTTGGTACTGGTCGGCGAGTTCTTTCAGGCGTTGCATGGTCGCTCTGTTGCGGGTGGCGGCCCAGTCGATGAGCTGCTCGGGGATCCCGGCGAGTTCCATCACGGGCCGCTGTCCGGCGGTCGGGTAGCGGGCCAAGGCGCGGCCGAGCCCTCACAGGTGCAGACGCCAGGGGGCACCTTGCCGTACCGCTGCGAGTTACTGCTCGGGGCGGTCCCGTGCAACGTGCGACCGGGCACGGGACCGCCAAGCCCTGCCGTCCTGTCCGAGCCGGGCACTGAAAACCGTACGAAAACGCGCCATCGAGCGCACCCTCAACAGCACGCAGGAGTGACCCTCGATACCGCATGTGCAAGGCGAAGACCTGGAGAGGCGGCTGGTCAGCCGAGGGCAGGGGCCTCCTTCACTCCCGGGGGCGAAAAGACCATTCGTTTCCCGCCTTCGCCTGGCTATGGGGGCAGACTGTCCGCCATTCGGCGGTCTTTGAGGCACCCCGGGCGTACTGCCATGTCGCCTGCTTGGCTCCGCCAGCCTGTTGCACGGTCCCAGTAGGCAGAAGGTGGTGCCGTGGACGCGGTCCTGCGGGTGAACGCCCCTCCAGGGCTGTGATCTGCCGTCTCCCTGTCAGTGAGCCGTCTGTGGATGTACCGCCCCATGACAGCCGCCGAGTCGCGAAGTACCAGCCCGTGTCAGCGGCCAGCCGTCGACACAGCGCGACCACTACCAGGAACACGCCTCTTCTGATCAACCGTCACTGCCATGCTCCCACGGACACGAACCCGACAGATCGCACAGGTTGCCCGGCGAGATCACGGATCATATCCGCTGCGTGGTGTTGCGTCAGGTTCCTGATGATCTCGGGCGTTTGTTCGCGACGGCGAGCGGGTTGGTTCACCGGAGCGTGGGATGACGGTCTTTCGTACGCGATGGGCTGCCGTCGGCCCGGGTGATCATGCACCCGGGCCCGCCGTCCGTGGGCGCGCGGACGCCACGGTGCGCCGTGTGCGCCCCGGATGCTCACATCCCCGCTGTTCGAGGAGCTGAAATCCCTTGCCACCACCTGTCATCGGCGTGCCGCTCTCGCGTCGGCGCCGTGCCGTCGGCGTGCTCGCGCTGAGTACCGCGCTGGTCGCGGGCCTGCCCGCGTTCACCCCCGCCGCGTGGGCGGCACCGGCCGCGCAGCAGGACGCGCCACGCGTGGCGGACGGCTCCGCCCTGGTCCTGGACCGCCCGGGTGAGTCGGTCGTCACCCGCCGCGAGGTCACGCCCGTCGCGCCGGGCCTGACCATGACGTCCTTCGACCGGCTCGGCCGCGCGGGCTGGATCCGCGGCAAGGTGCTCGTCGCCGATCTGGACACCAAGGGCCTGAGCGTCGACTACCTGTCCTCCGGCAAGGTGACGACCCGCCAGACCGTCACCGAGATGGCCCGGGGCGCGGGGGCGGTCGCCGCGATCAACGGCGACTACTTCGACATGAACGCCTCCGAGGCGCCGCTGGGCGTGGGGGTCTCGCGCAAGGACGGCCTCGTCCATGCGCCCGTCGAGGGCTGGAACCAGGCCGTCACCGTCGGCACCGACGGGCTCGCCCGGATGGCCGAGGTGTTCCTGGAGGGCCACGCGAGCCTGCCCGGCGGCCACGAGGTGACGCTGTCCGGCGTCAACACCTACGGCCTGCCCGCCGACGGCGTCGGCGTGTTCACCCCGGCCTGGGGCAGCGCCTCGCGGGCCCACGTCGCGAACGGCTCCGGCGAGGTGGTCGAGGTCGAGATCCGCGACGGCAAGGTCACCGACGTGCGCGAGCACCTCGGCGGCGCCGTCCCGGACGGCGCGACCGTCCTGGTGGGCCGCGAGGCCGGCGCCCGGGCTCTGCGCGACCTGAAGTCCGGCGACCAGGTCGGCGTCGGCTACCGCCCGCGGGCCTCCTTCGGCGAGGTGGCCGTCGCGGTCGGCGGCTACCAGGTCCTGGTGGCCGACGGCGTGGCCCGCCGGCCCGGCGACAACGACGGCAACGAGTTGAACGCGCGCACCGCCGTGGGCTTCTCGGCCGACAACCGGCGCATGTACCTGGTGACCATCGACGGCCGCCAGGCCGACAGCCCCGGCATCACGCTGCCGGACCTCGCCGATCTGATGCGCGGCATGGGCGCGTACAACGCGCTCAACATGGACGGCGGCGGCTCGGCCGCGATGGCCGCCCGCCTGCCGGGCACCGCCCAGGCCGGCACCGTCAGCAGCCCTTCCGACAACGGCGGCGAGCGCGCGGTGGCCAACGGGCTCGGCCTGTTCTCAGCGCCCGGTTCGGGCGAGACCCGGGGCTTCAGGCTGCGCCCCGCCGAGGGCGTGGAGAGCGCCGCCCGGGTCTTCCCCGGCCTGCACCGCACCGTGCGGGCCCTGCCCCACGACGAGGCCTTCGGCCCCGTCAAGGGCGCCGCGCCCGCCACCCGGTGGAGCACCGCAACCGGCGCCAAGGTCGAGGTCGCGGGCCGGGGCCTGGACGCGGTGGTCACCGGCCGCAAGCCCGGCACCGCGCAGGTCTCCGTCACCGCCCAGGGCGCCGAGGCGGCCACGCTGCCGCTGACCGTGCTCGGCCCTGCGGTACGCATCACCGCCGGTGAGAAGCCGATCGCCCTGGAGGAAACCGGCGCCACCGCCCACCTCGCGGTGACCGGGTTCGACGCCCTGGGCCACGCCGCGCCCGTCGAGGCCGCCGACGTCAAGGTCACCGGCGGCGAGGGCGTCGTCGAGGCCTCCCCCGCGCCCGACGGCACGATCGGCCTCAAGGCGCTGGCCGACGGGAAGTCGGCCACCCTCAAGCTGACCGTCGGCGCCATGGAGAGCGCCGTCGCCGTCACCGTCGGCATGACCGAGAAGCCGTTCGCGGACTTCTCCGACGCCGCCGCCTGGAAGTCCGGCAACGACCGCGCGCCGGGCGGCACGGTGGCCCCGGCCCCCGGCCCGAACGGCGCCGACGGCCTGCGGATGACCTACGACTTCACCCAGTCCACCGGCACCCGCGGCCAGTACGCCATCGCCCCCAAGGACATCGTGCTGCCCGGCCAGCCGCGCTCGATCACCATGTGGATCGAGGGCGACGGCAACGGGGCCTGGCCGCGCATCCAGTACCGCACCGCGGCGGGCGTCACCTCCAACCTCGACGCCCCGATGGTCACCTGGACGGGCTGGCGCAAGGTCGAGTTCCCGGTGCCGGCGGGCGTGCAGTACCCGCTGACCTTCCAGCGCTTCCGCCTGATGGAGACCAGCGCCGCACGCTCCTACACCGGCGCGCTCACCCTTGGCGACCTGCGCGTCAAGGTCGCGCCCGACGTCGAGATACCCGTCCAGCCCTACGTGAGCGACCCGGTCGTCCTCACCAACGGCACCGTCGACAAGAGCCCGCTGCGCGTGGCCGTCATGTCCGACGCCCAGTTCGTCGCGCGGCGCCCCGAAAGCGACATCGTCCAGGCGGCCCGCCGCACACTGTGCGACATCGCCGCCGCCAAGCCGGAACTGCTCATCATCGACGGCGACTTCGTCGACGAGGCGGCCCCGGAGGACTTCGCGCTGGCCCGCAAGCTGCTCGACGAGTTCGACCAGCTCACCGGCGGCAGCATCCCGTGGCACTACGTGCCCGGCAACCACGAGGTCATGGGCCCCGGCACGATCGACAACTTCAAGGCAGCGTTCGGCGACACCAGCAAGGTGTTCGACGTCAAGGGCACCCGCTTCGTCACGCTGAACAGCTCGCTGGGCACCCTGCGCGGCAGCGGCTTCGACCAGATCGCCACGCTGCGCTCGGCCCTGGACAGCGCGGCCAAGGACCCGTCCGTCACCGGCCTGCTGCTGTTCGAGCACCACCCCACCCGCGACCCGCTGCCGGACAAGGGAAGCCAGCTGGGCGACCGCAAGGAGGCCGCGCTCGTCGAGCAGTGGCTGAGCGACTTCCGCGCCGGCGGCAAGTCCGCCGCCATGGTCACCGGCCACGTCGGCGCCTTCCACGCCAGCAGCGTGGACGGCGTCCCGTATCTGATCAACGGCAACTCGGGCAAGGGCCCGGCCTCCGAGCCCGACCGCGGCGGCTTCACCGGCTGGACGATGCTCGGCATCAACCCGGCCGCCGGCAAGGTCACTGACCCCTACGCTGTACAGGACGACGCCTCGGCCTGGCTGCGCGCCGAGGTCCGGGCCCGTGCCGACGCCGTCGACCTCAAGGCGCCCACCGCGCTCGGCCTGCTCGACAGCGTCCCCGTGACCGCGACCCTCACCCAGGACGGCGAGCGCACCGTGCCCGTCGCCTGGCCGATCACCGCCCAGTGGGGCGGCAACGGCGTGCACATCGGCACGGCCGCGAGCGCGCCGCGCGGCGCGGTGGCCGCATACGACCCGGCCGCGCGCACGCTGACCGGCCTGCGCCCGGGCAAGGCGACTTTGACCGTCACCGTCGGCGGGGTCACCGCCGAGCGGGGCGTCACCGTCGGCAACGCCCCCGCGTGCACAACCACCATCCGCGGCAGGCACTCCTCGCTCACCGTCACCTCGGGCGTCACCTGCCTGGAGGGCGCGCACATCAACGGCCCGGTCCAGGTCCAGCCCGGAGCTGCGCTGGTAGCGATCGACTCCACCGTCAACGGCCCCGTCTCGGCCCGCGGCGCGAGCGCGTTCGTACTCAGCGACACCACGGTGTCCGGCCCGGTCTCGGTCAGCAACAGCACCGGAGCGGTGGCCGTCCTGCGGGGCTCGCTCTCCGGACCGCTGCACCTCACCCTCAACAAGGGCACCACCCTGGTCGCAGGCAACACCGTACGCGGCCCGCTCGACTGCTCCGGCAACGAGACCGCACCGACCAACGGCGGCCTCGCCAACACCGTCACCGGTACCAAGGGAGGCCAGTGCAGCAAGCTGTGACGTCACGTCACATCCAGCGCTGAACAAGCGGGCGGGCGGAGCTCCACTCCTCCGCCCGCCACCACCACCGGCAGGCCCGTACGACCACACCCCGCGGGGGTCTGTGTAGCGAACGGTGGAACTCGTTCGGAAATCTTTAGCGGCGTCCGGCGGTGAGTCGTCTGTCGAAGGTGATGTCGAAGGCCTGGAGTGCGGCCTTCCAGCGTATGGTCCAGCGTTTACGGCCTGCGCCGGTGGGATCCAGGCTCATCACGGCCAAATACACGCATTTGAGGGCTGCTTGATCGTTGGGGAAGTGTCCGCGGGCCCTCACGGCTTTCCGGATGCGTGCGTTGACGCTCTCGATCGCGTTGGTCGTGCACACGATCTTGCGGATCTCCACGTCGAACTGGAGGAAGGGAACGAACTCGGCCCAGGCCGCCTCCCAGAGCCGGACGATGGCCGGGTACTTCTTGCCCCAGGCCTCGCTGAACTCCATGAAGCGTTCCAGGGCCGCGTCCTCGGTCGGCGCGGTGTAGACCGGCTTGAGCGCCTTGGCGATCTTCTCCCAGTCCTGGCGGCCCGCGTAACGGAACGAGTTCCTCAGGAGGTGAACCACGCAGGTTTGGACGATTGTTGCAGGCCAGACGGTGTTCACCGCGTCCGGGAGCCCGGTCAGGCCGTCGCAGACCAGCATCAGGATGTCGTCCGCTCCGCGGTTCTTGATCTCGGTGAGGACCTGAAGCCAGTACTTCGCGCCCTCGCCGCCGTCCCCGACCCACAGACCGAGGATGTC
>NZ_JBFBCG010000162.1:0-7383 GCF_040683105.1 Streptomyces sp. NPDC051020
CCGTCCGCTTCGCCATCTGGGACCAGATCACCGGCGTCACCGGCCGGCCCACCACGGCCTGACCCCAGGCCCGGACCACAAGCCCACCACGCCCCGACGCGCCGTCAGGCACCAACACACCCAACAACGTGACAGCGCCCCAGAACTACACCGTCCGCACCACCGTCGCGTTCTTCGACCACGGCCTCAATAGCCGCTCACGGCGCTAACGCAACGGTGTTGGTGTCACCACCGATTATGGGACAGAGCCGTTCGTTTGACAGACCCTTGCTTAGGGCTTGGCGACGGGTTCCTGGGACGCTTGTTCGGTCGGTAGCTGGGGCCGTTCATGATGACCTGGTGGCTGGTGTTGATGAGCCGGTTCAGGAGCGATTTGGCGGCGACGGGGTTGTCCCCGCAAGCATCTGGGCCGGAGGTGGTCGCGGGCGCGGGCCTCGACGACGGCGAGCGAGCACATCACAACGCCGTCCTACGCATGCTGCCTGTCAGCCTCCCAAGAGGCATCAAAGCCATCGCCGTATCGTGTCGACGACCCGAGCGGCAAGCCGGATTGCCAGGCCGCGAACGCAAGCTGGTCGACGAGGAGGCCAACCGTGAGACTCATGGAACGTGCGCCGTGGCCTGCGTCGGGTTCGCGCCGCAGGAGCACGATCCCGTTGTCACCGGGAGTCGGACGGCACCCTGCGACGTGCTGGAGTGCGGCACACATCTTCCTGGCGTGCAGCGGATCGACCATCGAGTCTCCCTCGGAGACGCTGAACAACACTGAGGGGTAGACGCCTTCCGAGGTGACGTGGTGGTACGGCGAATAGGACATGAGCCATCCGAGTTCTTCCTCCACCTCCGCCGAGCCGTACTCGGCAGTCCAGGACGGCCCGAGCCCGAACCGCTCGTACCGGGCCATGTCCAGGACAGGTGCTCCGCAGAGGACGGCCCGATAGAGGTCGGGACGCTGGGTGAGCGCTGCACCGACCAACAGCCCACCGTTCGATTCACCGCTGATCACGAGTTGTGAGCTGGTGGTCCAGCCTTCGCGGATGAGGGATTCGGCCGCAGCGTGGAAGTCGTCGACCGACTTCTGCTTGTTCGCTCTGGCACCCGCGGCATGCCACTGCGCTCCGCCCTCGTCCCCACCACGTACGTGGGCCACGGCGTAGACGCCGCCTGCTTCGACCCAGGCAAGTATCTCCGGGTTGTAGGCAGGTGCCAGGGAGAGTCCGAAGCCGCCGTATCCGTAGAGGATCGCAGGCAGCGGGCCACGGTGTGAGTGCGGAGCGAAAACGGTGACCCGGATCTGCGTACCGTCCTGCGTCGCGCAGTTCAGATGATGCACGGCACCAGGAGGCCGCGAGGGAAGCGACTGCCGTCCAGGAGGCGACGCCCAGATCGTGCGGGTGCGGGTGAGGGCGTCCCAGTGGAAGACGGTCGGCGGTGTGAAGGGATCGGTATAGGTGAACCATGCTTCGTGCCCCCGGCCACGGATCTCGCCGACGACGCCGGCGCCGGGGAGATCGATGTCATCGATGTGCTCGCCCGTGGCCAGGTCGTGGACCGTGATCTCGCTGAACGTGTGCCGGTTTCGGCCAGCCAGGAGAAGAGGACGCGCCAGTTTCGGGCTGTCGAGCATGGTGACGTGTTCAAGCCTCGCGTCCGGGTCCTGAGGGAGGATGTCCCTCCAGTGGCTGGACTGCGGGTTCGCAATGTCGGTGACCGCGAGGCGGCCGTGGGGCGCATTGAGGTCAGAGTGAAGGTACAGCTGTCCGTCGCGGCCAACGAGGGCGCGCGTGTGGGCATGGACGTTCCTTTGCACGGGTGTGAAGACCGGGCGCAGGGGGCTGCTGGAGGTGAGATCGGCCAGCCACACCTCGTTGTGACGTACGGCGCCGATCGTGGCAGTCAGGATGAGCCATCGGCCGTCTGCGGTGACCGCGATGCTGTAGGAAGTTGTCTTGTATCCGTCGGCGCCGAAGACGAGGGAGTCGGTGTCAGGGTCGGTGCCGACGTGGTGCAGGTAGACACGCCGATGGTAGTGCTCCTCGCCTGGGGGCACGGCGGAGCTGGGCAGGCTGCGCACGTAGTAGAAGGCGTCACCGCTGGGCAGCCATGCGATGGGGGAGTGGCGGCATCGGGTGATGGGCCCGTCGACGAGAGAGCCTGATGCGGTATCAAGGACGTAGAGAGAGCTGTCGGCGTCACCTTTGACGGACACCTGATAAGTGAGCCGGGTTCCCGTTTGGTCCGGGTACCAGCTGTCCAACGTGGTGTGTCCGGTGGGGTCCAGGTCCATCGGGTCCATCAGGAGGCGCTGGTTGCCGTCTTCCTCGGCCATGTAGAGGGCGGCGTGCTCCTGCTGAGGATCGCGCTTCATGAAGAAGTGGCGAGTTCCGCGCCAGACGGGCGGGCCGATCACGCCTACCGAGATCAGTTCGTTCAGGTGAGTGCGCAGCTGGTCCCGCCCGGGCAGCGCGTCGAGTGCGGCATGTCTGAGGCTGTCCTGCTCGGCGAGCCAGGTCCGAGTTTCTTCGCTGTCGTGTTGTTCCAGCCACCGGTACGGATCGGTGACGGAGTGGCCGAACAGTCTTTCCACCAGGTCCTGACGTCGGGCGGCGGGGTAGGCGAGGGGTGTGTCGGAAGGCACTTCTCAATCCTTTTCCTGCTCGTCGACCAGGTGTGTGATGACAGCGGTGTAGCGAAGTATTTCGGTGTCGTCCCACGTCACGAAGACGCAGAAATCGTGCAGGTGAAGAAGGGTCTTGAGCGTTGCCGCGCGGTGAGCCGACGGGTCGGGCGGGAGTCCGTAGCCTTCAATGAATCGTGCCGCGAGGCGGTCCCAGTCGGCGGGATCCACCGAAAGTGGCAGCCGAACTGACAGGGAACGTAGTTCGTGAAGCTCGCCCAGTACCCAGCCGACGTCCTGTTGCCAGCTGCCTAGGCCCAGCTCTTCCCCGGTGAGCAGCGCGTCGGCCTCATCCGACTCCGACGGCACGAGCAGCCCCAGGCTCGGGTTCCCGTGCAGCAATACCCGGGGTCCTGAGCGCAGGCTCTCCAGCCATGAGGTGAGCAGCTGCCAGCGGTGGGTGCCGAGGGCCTGCCGGAGACGCGCGTGCAGCACTGCCGGGGGACCGGGCAGCGGGCTGTCCATCCAGGCTGACAGACGGAGCCAGGTCAGGGGCATGTCGGCGGCAGCGTCGGTCGCTGCTGATGGTGCGGCGTGGAGTGCGCGGAGCAGCATTCCGAGGTGTTCCAGGAGCGAACCGGCCCTCGCGTGGGCCTGAGGGTCGCGTGAGAAGAGGAGATCGGCCGTGGAGCCGGCTCCTGGTGCCGCGTAGTGGAGCGTGTTGCCGTGTGGCAGCGGCGCGACATAGCGGGCACCGGGGTGTCTGGTGGCGGTTGCCTCAAGAGCGGCGAGGAGCGCGGGGCGCGGAGGGAGGAACGGCTGGGTCCTCCTGTCGCCGGCGCTGCGGACCCACGCAGGACCATGCCGATCGTGCCGGTCGCCAGGACCGGGCCGGCCAGGAGTTGTTCGTCGTCCCTGGCAGTGAACGTCGACGGGGTGACGGAGTGGATGAACCAGAGCGATCCGAGAGGCAGGACGAGGGCGGAGAAGAGGGCACTCCTGTTCCGGAGCAGCATGATCAGTTCGGTGTGCCCGAGCGCCAACATCCGGCTCCGGCGGGAGGAGAATCCGTTGGACGTGTACGAGGTCATGAGCTGCTCCTTGCGGGCCGGGACTCTGCGCTGATGGTCATCGCCAGGAAGGCTTCCTCGAGCGATGCCGTTCGGGCGTCCAGCCCTTCCAGAGCGACGTGTTGCTCAGCGGCCCAGTTCAGCAGGCGGGTCAGCACGGTCTGGAGGTCCTGGGTGTGGAGCACGAGGCTCTGCCCGTCGGTCTGCCGGTGAGTGGTGCCCGGCAGCGGCGGCAGGGACTCGGGATGTAGACCTGCGGGAAGGTCGAAGCCGATACGGGAGGGATGCCCGGCGATGACCTCGGCGGCGGTGCCTTCGGCGACCACACGCCCCTTCTGCAGGATGGCCAGGCGGTCGGAGAGCGCTTCTGCTTCCTCCAAATAGTGCGTCGTCAGAAGTACTGTGGTGCCGCCCTGCTGCAGTTGCCGCACGATGTCCCAGGTGTCGTGACGCCCTTCGGGGTCCATGCCCGTCGTGGGCTCGTCCAGGAACAGCACCTGCGGGCCGCCGATGACTGCGAGCGCCAGATCCAGCCGACGGGTCTCTCCGCCTGATAACTGCTTGACCGGCACCGTGCGCCGGCCGGTGAGTCCGACCAGGCTCAGTACCTCGGAGACCGTACGCGCGGGCGGAGAGCACTTGGACCAGAAGCGTGCCACCTCAGCCACCGTCAGGTCCGCCGGAAAGCCGCCGCTCTGCAGCATGACCCCGGTCATGGGGCGGACTTCGGCGCGTTGGCGGTAGGGATCAAGACCCAGGACGCGTACCTCTCCACTGTTTGTCGGCGCCATGCCTTCCATCAGTTCCACTGTGGAGGTCTTGCCCGCTCCGTTCGTCCCGAGCAGAGCGAAGACCTCCCTCCGATGGACCTGCAGGCTGACACCTCGCACGGCCTCGTACTCGGACCGGCTACCCACGCCGTACGTCCTGCGTACGTCACGGACATCGATCACGACGTCATTCTTGTAGTCGTTGGCTTCCATGAGTTTCAGCCTCGTGTCACGTGCTGCGGCACGACAGTGCCATATGCAATCAATCTTCACGCCCCCCGCACGGTTGACCCATGACATTTGTCAGGGGTCTGCACGTCCGCGGTCGGCGGTATTCCTCGGCGGTTAGCGCGAGTGGCACCCCCAGGTGCTGACTGGGCGCTGCCGCCGTTCCGGACGACCCCCGTTCGCTACTTCATGATCAAAACAATGGCGGCAAAAAAAGTCAATCATTTTAACTCTCAATGGTTGATATTCCGCCAACTCTGCGCTTCCTCCGGCCATGGTTGCGATCTCTTGGTTTCGGGACAGTGGTGTGAGAGATATTGGGGCGTTGGTGTGTTGCCGTTGGGCGGTGGCTGTTTCGGTGTGTGGGGTCACTGTCCTGAGGTGAGAGGTCCGGGGTGTAAGTACTGTCACCGGGCGATATATGTGCAGGTTGCGTACTGACACGAAGGTGAGAGGTCGCACCCAGGGCCTGCGCGGCAGCGGTGCGCACGCGATACCAGTAGTCGGTCTCGCCTAGTTCCGGGTCGACGTCACCCAGGCCTGGCGCGTAAGCGTTCGCGATCTGCCGCGCCCGGACTTCCTGGACGACCAACTCCTGAGGCCAGTTAGGCCACTCCGCACCAGGTATCTCTCGCGCTAGATCCATATCGCCTAGATGTTCGTTGGCAAGATCCAGGAACTCGGTCAATTTCTCAACAGTGAAGGCATGGTCCATCGCAGGAATCTATGCCCACCTCAGCCCGAGTGCGGCGAGCTGCGAGAGTTGCTGTTCACTGAGGCGGTCGCGGCGGCTTTTCTGGTTGCTCAGAAATACGCCCAGCCGCACAGACGTGCCGTCCGGGAGTTCTTCGACGTGCTGCCTCCCGACGACGGTTTTTCCTTCCCGTGCGATGTACTGGGTGAGGGCTTGTAGGCCGCGTTGGAAGGCGTCGGTGCCGCGCTCTGCTCCTGTTCTTGCGGGGCGTGGCGCTGCGGTCTTCTGGGGTCGTTCAGCCGGTTTCACGCCCATCTCGCCCAGTCGGTGTTGCTGTTCCTCGTTGAGGCGGGTCCAGTCGCGGGTTTGGGTGGTGAGCCAGCGTCCGATGTCGTCTCCGCGGTGCGTGACACCGGGCACGATCTCCTCGAGGGCCGCCCCGGCTTCCAGGAGGGCGCTCAGGCCGGTGTAGTGGCGTTGCCAGTCGATGGTCCAGCCGAGTGTGCGGGGGTTCCAGTCGGGGTCGATGGCGGTGAGTTGTTCGGCCCGTCGCTGTGCCCGCTTCGGGTCTTTGCCGAGTCCGTCGGGGCGGCGGAGGTTGGTGAGCCATTGGCCGATGGGTTTGTCGAGGGCGGTGGCGTGGCGGGGCGCGGCCAGGGTGCCGGCTTCTGCGTAGTAGGCGCGGGCGGCGGCGAGGTTTTCTTCGAAGGCGGCGTCGGCGGTGTCCCAGACGATGCCGAGTTCCTCGAGTTCGTCGGCCCGCTCGGTGGGCATCCCGGCCCGGTAGGCGCGCCTTTGATCGGACAGCCACCTGCCCAGCGGGTACGCATCCTCCTGGTGCTCGTACGGGACCTCCAGTGAGCCTTCCCGCTCGAGGTAGCGGCGGGCGGCGGCGTAGCCGCGTTGCCAGTCCTGGCGTTCGGTGCTGATGATGTTGAACCGTACCCATTTCGCGATCATGACGGGGTCGCGTGGGGTGGCGAAGCGGAGCAGCAGCCGTGACTCCTCTTCACCCTCCTCTGGCTCGGGGCCGATGTTCTGCGACGGGTCAACGACGTTTTTCTGGTTCTCCTGCGGGATAGCGAGCATCTCGATGGCGCGTTCATCGTGTGCCCTAAGGCCTTCAAGGACTTTCACCAAGGGGCGATACGAGGCGGAGGTGAACATGTCTTCCGGCTGTTCACCCGGCGCCAGAAAGACGGGCACGATCAGTGTTGCAATCTTTCTCTGGCCTGGTTTTTGGCGCAATGCCCGGCCGATGGCCTGAACGATATCGACCGCGGACCCCTTGGGGTCCAGCAGGGCTACGCTGTCCACCGCTCGAATATCCACACCCTCGTTCAAAACGCGGCAGTTCGAGAGCACCGCACGCCCCGCCCTGCGCCCGAAGTCAGCGAGCACGGAGCGCCGGTGGTCCACCTCGTGCTCACCGCTCAGCCAGTTGGCCCACACCCGCTCCGGATACCGCCCGGGGTCCGAAGCGTGCAGGCGCTGCGCGACCCGGGGCAGTCCCTTGGCGAATGCGGAGGCTTCGATCGTGCGGTGGTGGAAGGTGATGGTGGTCTGGAGCCGGTGCTCGGCCATGGTCTCGAGCAGTGCGGCCTGCAGCGCCCCCATCCGCTGACCGCGCAGCTGCTCTTCGCGTTTTTCGTCGCTGGCGAGGCGGGCGGGGGTGACGATGGGGTCGGTCAGTTCGACCACCACGATCTGATACCTGGCCAGAAGCCCCCGTGACACCGCGGACGCCAGCGAGAGCTCGTAGACGACTGGCCCGTAGATGTTGGGGTTGTCCATGGAGCAGGCCAGCTCGCGTGGGAGCCGGTCCCACCCGTCGAACGGTTCCCCGGTCTCCACCAGGGCCCGCTCGATGTTCCGGGGTGGGCGTTCTTTCCAGATGCGGGGGGTGGCGGTCATGTAGAGCCGGCGCATGGCGGGGATGACGTCCTGGTCGTGGATGGCGGCCCAGGCCTTGCCCGCGGATCCGCTTGTCCTGTGTGCTTCGTC
>NZ_JBFBCG010000163.1:0-7273 GCF_040683105.1 Streptomyces sp. NPDC051020
GTGGCGACGACGGCGTAGCCCAGCTCGCGGTAGGCGCTGACGAGCGCGCCTCCGATGCCCTGCGATGCGCCGGTGATGACCGCGACCTTCTGACCTGGGTTGCTCATGAAATGACCTTCTTAAGGAGGGTGTCACAGACCGGCATTAGTCGACCGACCACCTATAAACTAGACGACCGGTCGAGAAATATCAATGGGGGCAATGCAGGCGAAGGCCGCGGGGGTCGCTGCCAGAACCAGGGCGGGTCAGTTGGCGCCGCCGGCCCTGCCCGGGTCGTTGGGGTGGGGCTGGACGGGGGTGACCGCCGCGGTCATCCACGGCCACAGAGGCAGCGTGCCGAGCACCTTCTCGTAGAGCTCGGCCTCGTCGGCGGCGCACCACAGACCGATGCTGCGCAATTCGCCCACCGGGCGCCACAGCCTGACCAGATGACCGGCGGTGGCCAGCTCCTCGGCCCGGGCGGCCTCGGCCGCGCGGCGTCGGTCGACCTCGACGGACTCGGTCCCCTCGGGGACGATGGTGGTCAGTTCGACCAGGAACTCCTTCATGACCTTTCCTCTCTCTCAAATCTGTTGCGGCCTTCGGCCGCGCAGGGAGCATGCGGATGCGGAGCCGTGCGGTCACGTACTGCCGATTTCCCAGCTGCACATCGCGCCGGTGGCCAGGGCCAACGACGCCACGACCGCGACTTCCTCTCCACCGGGAGGCGCAGCCTCCCGGCGAGCCTGCCCGGCGCCCTGCGGACATGGAACCGCACCGACCTCAGCAGTCGGTGACGATCCGGGAGCCGTGGTACCGGTGGATCCGCCACCTGCCGCCCTTGCACCGCAGGACCGGCGACAGGTGCGCACGGGCCGCACAACCGCACATGACCGTAACGTCGGCCACGGTCGGCGCGCCCTTGCCTGGGGCTGGAGAGCGCGCCGACTAGCCGACCGGTCTAGTAAAATGTAGTCGAGCGGTCATATACTGGCAACATGGGACGGACAAGTAATGCCAGAGAGAAAATCCTCGACGCTGCGCACTCGCTCATGGAGGTGCGCGGCTACTCGGCTCTGGGCGTGGCCGAGATCTGCAAGACGGCCGAGGTACCCAAGGGCAGTTTCTACTACTTCTTCGATTCCAAGGAGGCTCTCGCGCTGGCTGTGATCGACGAGCAGTGGGCGACCCAGCGACGTGACTGGACCCGCTGCCTGAAGAGCGACGCGGAGCCGCTTCAGCGGCTGCGGCAGCTGTTCGAGGCGACGGAAGCCGACCAGCTGGCCGGACAGCAGAGCTGCGGGACCGTTTCAGGCTGCATGTTCGGAAATCTCACCCTGGAGATGAGCAACCAGACCGAAGCCGTCCGCATGCGCCTGCAGGAGATCTTCGAAGCCCAGGTCGAGATGGTCGACTCGGTCATCACCGAGGCCCTCGAGCGCGGCCAGGTCACCGTCACCGACACCCGCGATGCCGCCCGGTCCGTGGTCGCGCAGCTGGAGGGCCAGGTCTTGTTCGCCAAGCTCTACAACAACACGACCCAGCTCAGCGCACTGTGGACGAATTGCCTTGCACTGCTGGGCGCCGGCGCGCCACAGACGCCTGCCCACACCTGACATGACGGCCGCAGATCTCGATCTGCAGCCGTCGAGCCAAGGAGGGTCGGGGTTGCCGGGAGACCTGACAGGGCTAGGGCCTGTTGCGAAAGTGTGTGCGGCGACGAGTGTGTTGTAGGACTTCTGGGGAGGCTCAGAGACATGTTTGCTTTCTCATGGAGGCGTTGATGGCCGTTCGCCGTGTCGTGCCCAATATCCAGTCCGGGGCCATGCAAGAGAGCCGGGATTTCTACGGTCTGCTGGGCTTCGAGGAGGTCATGAACCACGGCTGGATCATGACACTTGCCTCTCCGTCCACTCCGGCGGCACAGGTCAGTGTCATGACGTACGACAAGACCGCACCGGTGATCCCCGATGTGAGCGTCGAAGTGGACGATGTCGACGCGGCTTACGCGATCGTGCGTGACAGCGGCGCGGAGATCCTGCATCCCTTGCAGGACGAGGAATGGGGAGTGCGCCGGTTCTTCGTCCGGGATCCCAACGGCCGGGTGGTCAACGTGCTGGGCCACCGGTAGCCGGCTTCGTGCCCCTTGTCCCCATGACCGTGCTGGTCATAGCCACTCGTTGATGGCCGCGACCAGCACGGTCGCTTCGTAGCGGACAGCGAGCTTGTCGTAGCGTGTTGCCACCGCGCGGTGCCTCTTGAGGCGGTTGATGCCGCACTCCACGGCGTGCCGTTCGCGGTAGTCGATTTTGTCGAACTTCGGAGGCCGACCGCCGCGAGAGCCGAGCTTCTTGCGGTTGCGGATCTGGTCCTTCCTCTCCGGGATCGTGCAGCGGATGCCGCGTCGGCGCAGGTAGGCGCGGTTCTTCCGGGAGCCGTAGGCCTCATCCGCCCGGACTTTGTCAGGTCGCGTGCGCGGCCGTCCCAGGCCGATGCGGGGCACCCGGATGTTCTCCAGGACCGGTTCGAACTGCGGCGAGTCCCCGCGCTGGCCTGCCGTGATCACGATGGACAGGGGCTTCTGCCCCTGCTCGACCGCGAGGTGGAGCTTGGTGGTCAGGCCGCCCCGCGAGCGTCCGAGCCCGTGGTCGTCCGGCTCGGTGGCGACGCCACCCGGCGGCTCCTTCTGGAGAGCCCCTTTTTGCGGGCCCCGGCGGCATGCTGGTGGGCCCGGCACACGGTCGAGTCGACGCTGATGTCCCAGGTGATCAGGTTCTTCGCGTCGGCCTGGGCCTGCAGCTGGGTGAAGATGTGCTGCCAGGTGCCATCGCGCTGCCAGCGCCGGAACAGGTCGTAGACCCGGTCCCACGGCCCGTACCGCTCGGGCACATCGCGCCACGGTGTCCCCGCCCGGGTCCGCCACCGTATCCCGTTGATCAGCTGCCGCCGCGTCCATATCGGCGGGCGTCCAGCCTTCTTCCCCTTGGGCAGCAGCGGTTCCAGGCGGGCCCACTGTTCATCCGTCAGATCTCCACGTGCCACGGCTTGATCATTTCACGACCAAGATCGACTTTCGCAACAGGCTCTAGAGCCGACTGGCAAGCCGAGCGAGTGCCTGCTCAGCAGGCTCACTCCTCGCCTCGCGGTGTCCCGTTCCGGCCCACAGGTGGATCAGCCGGGTATCTCCGGCCGCGGTGGCCGCCTTGCGCAGCGGTCCGGTGAGGTGGTGCAGGGCGGGGTAGCCGACGGGGGCGATCGCGTCGAAGCGGTCGGTGAAGTGGTTGCGCAGGGCGCGGGCGGGCCGCCCCGTGAAGGCGCGCGTGACGATGGTCGTCTCGAAAGCGGGGTCCACGAGAGCCGCCTCGTGCGGCGCCGATGCTCCGCTCTCGTCCGTACGCAGTAGGAGGGTGCCGACCATAACGGCTTCCGCACCGGCATGCAGCGCGGCCGCCGCATCGGCCGGGGTGGCGATTCCGCCGGTGGCGATGACCGGCAAGGTGACGGCGTCACGCACTTGGCCCACCAGCTCGGGCAGCGGCACGGGCGTGAGCGGTCGCTCGGGAGTGAGTGTGGCCGAGTGCCCGCCGGCCGTGGACGCCTGCACGATCAGTGCGTCGACTCCGATCTCCGCCGCCCGGCGTGCCTCGTCGGTCGAGGTGACGTTCTGCAGGACGGTGGTGTCGGCCCGACGCAGGGCGCCGACGACCGCGCGGTCGGGGATACCGAAGGTGAAGGACACCCAGGGGACGGGACTCGCGGTCAGCAGGTCGACCTTGTCCGTCCACTGATCGTCGTCCTCCACCGGGTCCCCGTCGGTGAGCTTCAGCCCGTACAGCTCGGCCTCGGGCTGCACCGCCTGGGAGTAACGACGGTACGCCTCGGCGGAGACGGGGACCGGGTTGGGGACGAACAGGTTGACGCCGAACGGCACTCCGTCCGCCCGTACGGTGTGGATCTGCCCGGCCAACGCCTGCACGGTCTTGTACCCGCCGGCGAGAAAGCCCAGGCTGCCGGCGCGCGCGGCCGCCGTGACGAGTGCGGGTGTGCTGGGTCCGCCAGCCATCGGTGCGGCGAGGACCGGGAGGTCGATTCCGAGATCGGACAGCAGTCTGCTCATGACGACTTCTCCTGGGGTACGGGTGTCAGGCCGTCTGGGCGACGGGAGCGAGGTGGTGTGGGAAGCGGATGCAGACGGCGGCGGCCGCGACTGCGGCGATTGCGACCATGGTGCTGCCCAGCAGGAGGGCCTGGTGGTAGCCGTGACGCAGCAGGGGTGCGGCCAGCAGCGGGCCGAGGATCTGGCCAGCGCCGTATCCGGCGGTCAGCAGGGCCACGGCGCGCGGCACTTGCAGATGAGTGCCGATCGACAGTGCGATCGTGCTGACGCCCATGAATGTGGCGCCGAACAGAACTGCGGAGATCAGCGCCGGGGCGGCGCCGCCGAGCAAAGCCGGCAGCGCGATGCCGACGGCCTGGATGCTCAGCGAGGTGAGCAGTAGCGCCGGTCGCGACCAGCGGCGTGACAGGCGGGTCCACAGGGCGCAGGAGGGCAGGGCGGCGAGTCCGACCACGATCCAGGCGCCGCTGCCGAGCCAGCCCTGGACGCCTTGCTGGATCGCCGCGACCAGGAAGGTGCCGGCGATGATGTAGCCGATGCCCTCGAAGGTGTAGCTGGCGAACAGGGCGATGAACCAGCGGTGGGTGCGGGGTCGTTCGGCCGGACCGGCGGCTTCAGCGGCCCCTGTTTCCGGTTCGGGCGTGAGGGGCCAGGCGACAGCCGCGAGCAGGGCCGCGAGCGCGGCGCAGGCCCACCAGGCAGCCTGCCAGGTGGACGCCGTCTGTACGACCACCACCAGCAGGCCGGACAGGGCGATTCCGGCGCCGACACCGCCGAAGGCCCATCCGACCATGTGGTGTGCGTGCGCCTGCAGGCGGGAGAGCATGGCGCTGACGGCGATCACGAACACCAGCGCGCTGGCGGCGCCGGCCACCAGCCGCAGTGCGAACCAGGCGGTGCCGTCGTGCGTGGCCGGCATGAGCGCCAGTGTCGCGATCATGACGGCCAGCGAGCCGCGCAAGGTTCCGGCCGAGCGTACAACGGCCGGGACGGCGATGCCGACGAGGGCGCCCGCGAGGTAGCCCATGAAGTTCGCGGTGGCCAGGCTCGCCCCGAGCCCTGAGGACAGGCCTGCCTGGGCGTGCATGAGCGGCAGGATGGGGGTGTACACGAACCGGCCGATCCCCATACCCGCGGCAAGCGCTGCCGCGGCCTGCGCAACGATCGTCCAGGGGGACTCCCCGCGCGGGCGGGTGGGGGCTGTTGGTCGTGCTACTGCTGGCGTCATGATCACTCTCCCTCGGCATCCAGCGGCCACCACTCACGCTAGAAAGCCCGCGAACGCTTGTGAAATGCCGGTTAAGCTGCTGCTATGCACGGCAGGCATGGATCCGGGAAGAAGTCGCGATGAGCATGGACGTCGAACTCCGTCACCTGCGGGCCTTCACTTCTGTGGCACGACACCGGTCCTTCTCCCGGGCAGCCGAGGAACTGCTGATCACGCAGCCGGCTCTGAGCCGTACGATCGCGCAGTTGGAGGGCAACCTGAGCGTCCGCCTCCTCGACCGCTCCTCCCGGCATGTCGAGCTGACGGCCACCGGCGCAGAGTTCCTCCTCCACGCCGAGCGTGTCCTCGCCACCCTCGACCAGGCCCTGGCCGTTGTGCGTCACAAGGTCACCCTCCGGCTCGGCTTCAGTTGGTTGCTGCCCGACCCCTGGGCCCAGCAGGCGGTGAGCCACTTCGAGCAGAACACCGGAGCCTCGGTCGCCCTGACCCGCATCGACGATCCCCTTCAGGCTCTGCGGCAGCGCACCGTCGACATCGCCCTGGTCCGCGGCGACTTCGACCCGCCGAGGACAGCGCGCACCGTGCACCTGTACGACGAACCGCGCATCGCCGTCTGCTCCGAGCACTGCGATCTGGTCCGTCTCGGCCACCTGGGCTGGGCGGACGTCCAGCACTGGCCCCTGGTCGTCAACACGGTCAGCGGCACCACCGGCCCCTGGTCCTGGTCCGTGGGTCAGCGCCCGGAGCAGATCATCGAGACGGCCAACTACGACGAATGGCTTGAGACGGTGGCCGCCAACCGTGGCATCGGCATCGTCCCCGAGGTGGCGCAGCGCCGCACCCAGCACCCCGCCCTCCGTTTCATTCCGCTCACCGAGGCGCCGCCCAGCCCGGTCAGCCTTGTCTATCTGCCCGACGCTCAACGGGCCCTGGTCCGCCGGTTCCTGGACGCCGCCGTAAGGGCGGGGCACGAATGAGCCGACGTCCCGGGTGGGTTGATCAGCATCCATGTCTGCCGGACATGGATGCATCACGACGGGCATTTCACGCGCGTGCGTGAGGTTCTTGTCCTCGGCGGCGTGAACGAAGCGATCGAGACGACTCGGCGAGGGCGGCGATGACGACAGCAGGGCTGCTGCCCCGACAGGAATGTGCGGTCATGGTCCTGGGCGGTCCTACGGCCGTCATCGACATCGGCGGCCTGCGCATCGTCACCGACCCGACCTTCGACGCCGCCGGTCCCCACGGATACCTCACCAAGACGGCCGGACCCGCTGTCGGCGCGAATGAGTTGGGCCCGGTCGACCTCGTTCTGGTCGGTCACGATCTGCATCCGGACAACCTCGACGAGCACGGCCGCGCCTTCGCGCTGGCCGCCCCGCTGGTCCTCACCGGTCCCCGTTCCGCCAGCCGGCTCGTCCCCCCGGCGGTCGGCCTCCCCCTGGACGAGCCATGCCCTACCGCGCGCGAACGGCAACGGCGATCTGACCGTGCCCTTTCGGGCCGGGCCACCAGGGCCCGTACCCGGCGAGTTATACGGGAGCGGGCGAAGGTCCCGATCCCCCGGCTTCCTGTGGCCTTTCGGCCCGTCGGCCATTCGCTTCTTGGGTCATCCTTCTCCCGCCGGGGAGTTCAGCTCTCCTCACGGTCGGCCTACCAGGAAAGGCCTGGACCTCGACGGGGTTTCCACGTTCCGCACCAGGAAGATGCGGCTAGGGAGGGCGCCCTCTCTACCCCGGGACCAGCGGTATCCGCCCCCTCGGACGAGATCCCCAGGAGTCGCTTCGCGCCTTCCAACACGCGGGTCCTGCGACTGCCTTTTGCGTGCCATCGCACAGCCTCAATCTCACGGGGCGGTGCCTGTCAAGTCAAATGAAACGAATGTGACGCTATAGGATCTGTTGTTCGGTCTGACGCCGCTTGGCGGGATCGTTGATCCATGCCTGGCG
>NZ_JBFBCG010000164.1:0-7172 GCF_040683105.1 Streptomyces sp. NPDC051020
TACTGCAGGGGGGACCCTGTGGGAGAGTAGGACGCCGCCGAACAATTATTCCGGGAAAGCCCCGTGCCCTTGTGGCACGGGGCTTTTCTGCGTTCTGAGCGTCTAGGCTCGAACCATGCGCTACGAACTGGTCATCTTCGACAACGATGGTGTGCTCGTCGACAGTGAGCCGATCTCCAACGCCATCCTCTCCGGCTACCTGACCGAGCTCGGTCACCCCACCTCGTACGAGGAATCACTCCGTGACTACATGGGGTCCGCCGTGCACCGGGTGCACGACCTCGTCGAGGAAAGGACCGGGGAGAAGCTGCCCGCGGACTTCGACGAGACGCTCCAGTCCCGGATCTTCGCCGCGTTCCAGGAGGAGCTGGAACCGGTCGAAGGAATCGACGACGTGCTGGGAAAGCTCGTCGCCGACGGTGTGCCGTACTGCGTCGCCTCCTCCGGGAGCCACGAACGGATCCGGGTCGGGCACCGCAAGACCGGGCTCGACCAGTGGTTCGAGGAGGAGTGGATCTTCAGCGTGGAGGACGTCGGTCACGGGAAGCCGGCACCCGATCTGTTCCTTCTCGCCGCTGAGCGGATGGGCGTTCCGCCCGAGAGGTGTGTCGTCATCGAGGACAGCCCGCTCGGGGTGGAGGCGGCACGGGCCGCGGGGATGGATGTGTACGGGTTCACGTCGGTGATGCCCGCCGACCGGCTCGCCGGGGTGACCGGGCACTTCTCCGACATGGCCCAACTGCGGGAACTGCTCGCCTGATCCATCTACCCATGGGTAGGCCAGGGCCCTACGCTGCGGCCATGACGGATGCGCGGCTGCGGCACGGTAGGGCCTCCTTGGCGTTGAGCTTCTTCGTGCAAGGGGTCACCTTTGCCCTGCTCGTGACGCGTATTCCTGCCATTCAGGACCGGTACGGGATATCCGACGGGCTGCTGCCCGTGTTCCTTGCCGCCGTACCGATCCTGGCCGGTGTGGGCAGCGTGGTCACCGAGAAGGTGGTCGCGCGGGTGCGGCCCCGGGGCGTACTGAGGTGGGCGCAGCCCGTGGTGCTGCTGGCGCTGCTCGGTGTCGGGGCCGGCAGCGAGCTGTGGCAGTCAGCCGTCGCACTCGGGGTATTCGGACTGTCCGTCGGGGCGCTCGACGCCTCCATGAACATGATGGGGGTCAGCCTCCAGCGGGCGTACGGGCGCAGCATCATGCTCGGGTTCCACGCCGCGTACAGCCTGGGCGGGATCGCCGGGGCGTCGATGGCGTGGGCCGGGGCGCACTGGGATCTCACGCTGCTGGTGTCGTACCTTCCCGCGGTCGTCCTGCTGCTGCCTGCCGCGTTCATCGGGAGCCGGTGGTACGTCGGGGGGAGGGCTGAGGGCGACGGGCCGGAGGCAGAGCGTCAGGGTGGCTCCGTCTCGTTCAAGCTGCTGATGCCGCTCTGTCTGGTGATGAGCTTCGCGTACATCGGGGATTCGACGGTCTCCAACTGGAGTGCGAAGTATCTGCAGGACGTGCTGGGGAGTTCCGAGCAGCTGTCGACCGTTCCGTACAACGTCTACATGGTGACGACGCTGCTGGGGCGGGCCGTGGGGGACTTCGGGGTGCGACGGTTCGGAGCTGTGGCTGTCGTGCGGTTCGGGAGTGTGCTGGCCGCGGCCGGGTTCGCGGTGGTGGCGGTGGCTTCCGGGGCGTGGATCGGGATGCTCGGGTTCACCATGCTGGGGCTCGGGCTCTGTGTGATCGTTCCGCAGACGTTCGCGGCCGCCGGGCGGATGTTCCCGGGGGCGAGCGACACGGCGATCGCCCGGCTGAATGTCTTCAACTATCTGGGGTTCCTGGTGGGGTCGCCTCTGGTGGGTGCGCTCGGGGACGCGTGGAGCTACCGGGGCGCGATGCTTGTCCCGATGGCGCTGGTGCTCGCGACGCTCGCGTACGCCAAGTCGTTCGGTTCGGAGTCTGCCCGATACGGTGGCGGGCATGAGCGGCCGCGCACAGTTGATGTGGGATGACGCAGTAACGGGATACGACTTCGGGGCCAGTCATCCGATGGACCCCGTCAGGCTTGCCCTGACGATGGGGCTGGTGCGGGCGTTCGGTCTCGACCAGGCGGTGGATGTGGTGGCCGCCAAGCCGGCCGGGGAATCCACGCTGAGGCTCGTGCACCGTGAGGACTACGTGGCAGCCGTACGGGCGGCCTCCGCGGATCCCCGGGCGGCCGATCAGAACTACGGGCTCGGGACGATGGACGATCCGGCGTTCGTGGGGATGCACGAGGTGTCGGCGCTGATCGCCGGGCAGTCGGTGGCCGCCGCCGAGGCGGTGTGGCGCGGGGACACCGCACATGCGGTGAACTTCGCGGGCGGGCTGCACCATGCGATGCCGGGCGGTGCGGCGGGGTTCTGTATCTACAACGACCCGGCGCTGGCCATTGCCCGGCTGCTGGAGCTGGGTGCGGAGCGGGTCGCGTACATCGATGTGGACGTCCACCACGGTGACGGGGTGCAGGCCGCGTTCTGGGAGGACCCGCGGGTTCTGACCGTGTCGCTGCACGAACATCCGCGGACGCTCTTCCCGCAGACCGGCTGGCCGGAGGAGACCGGTTCCGGTGCGGGGGAGGGGGCCGCGGTGAATGTGGCACTGCCCGCCGGCACGGGGGACGCGGGGTGGCTGCGGGCCTTCCACGCGGTGGTGCCGGAACTGATCGCGGACTTCCGGCCGCAGGTGCTGGTGACCCAGCACGGGGCCGATACGCACTTCGAGGATCCGCTCGCGCATCTGGCGGTGTCGCTGGACGCGCAGCGGGCGGTCATGGAGTCGTGCCATGAGCTTGCCCACGCGTACGCGGAGGGCGGGCGGTGGGTGGCGCTCGGCGGGGGCGGGTATGCGGTCGTCGATGTGGTGCCGAGGTCCTGGACCCATCTGGTGGGGATCGCCGCGCATGCGCCGGTGGACCCCGAGGCGGTGATTCCTTCCTCGTGGCAGGACGAGGTCTATGCCCGGACCCGGCAGCTGGGACCGGGCCGGATGACCGACGGACGTATGCCGTCGTGGCAGCCGTGGGAGGCGGGGTACGACCCGGCGGACCGGCTGGATCAGGCGGTGCGGGCGACCAGGCGGGCGGCGTTCCCATTGCGGGGGCTGCTGGCCTGAGGCGGGCGGGAGCGGTCCGGTTCGGCCGTTTCCGCGCGGCGGTGGGGGCGGGGTTACGCCAACTGTGGGGCCCGACCTCTCTTTTGGCCCTCCGTCCGGGTGATTGAGGCAGCATCGGCAGGGTGTTGAGCACCGGAGCGCTGCGCGCGCATCTGCTGTCGGCCCGGCTGGCCGGGCCCGTGGCCACCTCGCGGGAGGTGAGTCTGCGGAGCTATCGGCTGTTCGCGGCCAGGGATCCGCGGGTGATGCTCGGGCTCGACCCCGCATGGGGGTGGGAGGCGCCCGATCTGCTTCGGCTGATGGCCGACAAGTGCGGGGTTTCGAACGATCCCGCCCACGTTGCGGGTCCTGATGTGATCGATCCGGAGCGGACGTTGGCCGGTCTGGACGCGTTTGCCCAGCGGTTGTCGAGCGCGGCGGTCCGGCGGGCGCCGGTGCTGTTCGGGACCGGTCATCCGCACCGGTTGCTCGGGTTCTACGTCGCGCTGGCAGACGCCATGTCGGCGGCGGGGTGTGCCGTACTCACCCCCGCGCAGGGGAGATGTATCGACATAACGACCCGGTTCGGCGTACGCACGTACAGGCTCGACTACGTACGGGGAGTCGCCATGGTGCGCGAACCCGGCGTGCGGCCCCACGGTGGTGAGCCGGGCGCACATACCCACTCGCCGCTGCCGGTCCGGGTCGCACTGGAGGCGGCGGTGATGGTCCACGGGCGACTTCCGGAGTTGGTTGTCGGCGACCACGGCTGGGTCTGCGGCGCAGGTCAGTTGGGCATTGAGGCAATCGGTCTGGCGGATACGGACGATCCCGCGCTGTTCGTCGGGGAGGCCGAAGGGCGGGTCTCGGTCGCCGTTCCGCTCGACGACGCCGTGCCGTCCGCTTACTACCGGCCGCTTACTCGCTATGTGCTCAATCGGGCGTGTCTGTCACAGTAGGCGGCCGATGGTCCCTCCTCTTCCCCACTCGCATCACCCGCCCCTAATCTGGGGAGTGAGCGCACAACGACGAAGAGTCACCGGAGGGGAAGCCGGTGCGCGTCTCGCGCGGAAGGTACAGGTGGGTCATGGCTGGTGCTGGCAGCGAGAGGCCTCTCAACGAGGTCAAGTTTCTGACCGTGGCGGAAGTCGCCTCGGTCATGCGCGTGTCGAAGATGACCGTGTACCGCTTGGTGCACAGTGGTCATCTGCCGGCGATCCGGGTGGGCAGGTCCTTCCGGGTCCCGGAGCAAGCGGTTCACGAGTATCTCCGCGAGTCCTTTGTGGGGGTGGAGTCCGCCTGACGGTCACCTCGGATTACGCCCCTCACGCGGTGGCGGGTAGGCTAGGCCGACGTAGGTCGTGTGGGCCCAGACGCCCCGCACCAGTGAAGAGAAGTGAGCGAGGGTAGTCGTGGGCTCTGTTATCAAGAAGCGGCGCAAGCGGATGGCCAAGAAGAAGCACCGCAAGCTGCTCAAGCGCACGCGCGTTCAGCGTCGCAACAAGAAGTAAGCGAACGCAGTTCGTGAATCCGCAGCCCTCCCGCCGATTCGGCGGGAGGGCTGCGGTGCGTTTGCGGGAGGGTGCCGCTGCGGGCGTGTGTGGGCCTGGTGACGCACATTTGGGCCAAAGACTCGGCAGAAGGCCGCCGCACAGTCATCCCAGGGCAACATCCACCCGCTACGGTGACGGCCAGGGGAAACCTCTTCGACGGAAGGCGCTGATCTTGGGGAAGGTCGTGCTCGTCACGGGAGCGGCCCGGCAACTGGGCGGCCGATTCGTGCGGCGCATCCAGCGTGATCCGGACGTGGACCGGGTGATCGCCGTGGACGCGGTCGCGCCGTCGCAACAGTTGGGTGACGCCGACTTCGTACGTGTGGACATCCGTCAGCCCGCGATCGCCAGAGTCCTGGCCGCGCACGCCGTCGACACGGTCGTGCATCTGGACGTCAGCGGCAAGACGCTCGGCGCGGGCGGCCGGACCACCGTCAAGGAGACCAATGTCATCGGCACCATGCAGTTGCTCGGTGTCTGCCAGAAGTCGCCGACGGTCCGGCGGCTGGTGGTCAAGTCCAGTACGAGTGTGTACGGCTCCGCGCCGCGGGATCCGGCGGTCTTCACCGAGACCACCCCGCCCAAGTCCCTGCCGAGCGGGGGCTTCGCGAAGGACGCGGTGGAGGTCGAGGGATACGTACGGGGCTTCGCGCGCCGCCGGCCCGACGTGGCCGTGTGCGTGCTGCGGTTCGCGAACATCCTGGGGCCGGACGCGGACTCGCCGCTCGCCGACTACCTGGCACTGCCCGTGCTGCCGACGGTGTTCGGGTACGACCCACGGCTCCAGTTCGTGCATGAGGACGATGTCATCGGCGTACTGAGGATCGCCTCGCACGAGCCGCGGCGCGGGACGCTGAACAGCGGCACGTTCAATATCGCCGGCGACGGGGTGTTGTTGCTCTCGCAGTGCGCGCGGCGGCTCGGGAGGCCGACGATGCCGGTGCCCCTGCCCGCCGTCACCTGGGTGGGCCAGGCGCTCCGTACGATCGGCATGACGGACTTCTCGCCGGAGCAGATCCGGCTGCTCACGCATGGCAGGGTGGTCTCCACCGTCCAGATGCGCGAGACGCTGGGCTTCCACCCGGGATTCACCACCGCGGAGACGTTCGCCGCGTTCGCGCGCGGCCTGGGTCCCGGACTGCTGCCGCCCGAGACGGTGGGCAGGGCCGTCGACCGGCTTGCGGCGCTGCCGTTCGCCGGTGGGACCGGCGAGGTTCCGGTGAGCACCGGGGCAGGCGACACACAACCGACTCCCGGCGCCAGGTAGAGGAGCGCACCGACGATGGCGGATGCCAAGGTCATTCCGTTCGATGACGACCGTTCACGGTCGGGTGGCGCGCAGCGGTCCGCCCGTCGGAGGGCGGCGGGGCCCGCGGTGGGCACCGCGGCCCTCAGTGCCCTGCCGGGGCAGCAGGACGCCGTGCAGGCCCAGGAGGCGGTGCGGGGGGTGGGTGGTGTGCAGGCTCACGAAGGGGCTCGGCGCGGCGGCTGGGACCGGCGGATCGCGGGTGGGCTCGCGTTTCTGCGGCGGCGGGTCACCGGTGAGTACGAGGTCGACGAGTTCGGGTACGACAAGGAGCTCACCGATCAGGTTCTGATGTCGGTGCTGAGACCGATGTACGAGAAGTACTTCCGGGTCGAGGTGAAGGGCATCGAGAACATCCCGTCGGACGGCGGGGCACTGATCGTGGCCAACCACTCGGGGACGTTGCCGCTGGACGGGCTGATGCTTCAGGTCGCCGTGCACGACACCCATCCGGCCGGCCGGCATCTACGGCTGCTCGCCGCGGACCTGGTGTTCATGATGCCGGTGGTGAACGAACTGGCCAGGAAGGCCGGGCACACGCTGGCCTGCGCGGAGGACGCGGAGCGGCTGTTGAGGCAGGGCGAGGTCGTCGGCGTGATGCCGGAGGGCTTCAAGGGCATCGGCAAGCCGTTCGGCGATCGGTACAAGCTGCAGCGGTTCGGGCGGGGCGGCTTCGTGTCGACGGCGCTGCGGGCCGGGGTGCCGATCGTGCCGTGCTCGATCGTGGGGGCGGAGGAGATCTACCCGATGATCGGCAACGCGAAGACGCTGGCGCGGGTGCTGGGGATTCCGTACTTCCCGATCACACCCACGTTTCCCTGGCTGGGACCGTTGGGCGCCGTTCCGCTGCCGACGAAGTGGACGATTCAGTTCGGGGAGCCGATTTCTACGGACGGGTATCCGGTGGAGGCGGCGGAGGATCCGATGCTGATGTTCAACTTGACGGATCAGGTGCGGGAACAGATTCAGCACACGCTGTACAAGTTGTTGGTTCAGCGGCGGTCGGTGTTCCTCTGACGGTGCGTCCGGGGGTGCCCGGGGCGTCCGGCAGCCGGTTTGTCCTCAACCGCCGGACGGGCTTGATGTACCGGCGATTGAGGACGGTCGGGGCCAGGGGTCTCCCCCTGGGGCGGGGGGGGTGTTTGGGGGGGCGGCCGGCCCCCCCGCCGGCGGGCCGGGAGGAGGGGGAAGA
>NZ_JBFBCG010000165.1:0-7074 GCF_040683105.1 Streptomyces sp. NPDC051020
TGCCAGGCTTGCCCCTCGCCCCGCTCCTTCCTCCACCCCACCTATCCGCGCGCCCTCTTAACGTGATCCTGCGATCTGGGACGCCGGGTACGGCGCCGGCGTGCAGGGCCCCCGCTCCACCGGAGTGATGGCTCGGGGCCTCCCTGCCGCCACTGGCCGTACCCACCTGGCCAGGTCGCGCAGGGAACCGGCCTCCCGGGATCGGACCACGCACGGGATGCGTGTCGCCGCCCCGAGGTTGAGTACGCCGGGGACCAGTGCGCCCAAGACCGTTCGGGGCGTGCGGCTGAATGGGCTCACTCCTGCTCAGTGCCCAGGAACGGTACTCCACAGGGAGTACGTGTGATCACCACGCCCGGCTGACGCCGCCGTCGACGCCCGCGGTCTAGCGTTGCCGGTATGGAAGAGCAGCGCTCACACGGAAGCGGCGGTCCCCCCTGGGAGCAGGGCGGACCGCCGCAGCGGCGGCCCTGGGTGCACGCTGCCCCCGTGGGCCCCCGGGGGTCTTGGGGCCCCTGGGGACACGACGGGCCGCCGCGCTGGCTGACGGGGATGCGCGAGCGGTCCGCCGCCCGGCTGCCCTGGCCGTCCACCGTCCTTCTCGGCGCAATTGTCATGATCGGCACGTCCGTCGCGGCGCGTGGTCAGCTCGATGAGCGTGCCCCGTTGGACCTCTTCGCCAAGGTGCTGCTCTTCATCGCCGTCGCCGTACTGCTGCTGCGCCACCGCCACCCCGTCCTGGTGGTCTTCGTCAGTGCGGCCGCGGCCATGGTCTATCTGGGCGCCGGCTATCCGTACGGCCCGGTTTTCCTGGCGGTCGCCGTCGGATGCTTCAGCGCGGTTGTCGCGGGGCACCGGCGGGCGGCCTGGGCGGCCGTGGGAATGGCGTGGCTGGGCCACCTGCTGATGGCGCACTGGCTCTACCGTTGGCTGCCGCCGAGCGGCGACTCGGCTGCGCCCTGGGGGCAGGAACTGGGCGTCGCTGCCTGGGTGGTGGCGATCGTCGCGGCAGCGGAGTTCGTACGCGTACGCCGCGAGCAGTGGGCCGCCCAGCGTGCCCAACGGGAGGCCGCCGAGAAGCGACGGGCCGACGAGGAGCGGCTCCGGATGGCCCGGGAGCTCCATGACGTGCTCGCTCACAGCATCTCCGTCATCAATGTCCAGGCAGGCGTCGGACTCGCGCTCCTCGACTCCGACCCGGAGCAGGCCCGGAACGCCCTCACCACGATCAAGGCGGCCAGCAAGGAGGCGCTCGGCGAGGTCCGTCAGGTCCTCGACACGCTCCGTACTCCGGGTGACGCCCCCAGGGCCCCGGCCCCCGGACTCGACCGGCTGCCCGAACTGGTCGACCAGGCGGCGAGCGCCGGACTGTCCGTCACGGTGGAGACCGAAGGCGTACGCGGCGCCGTCCCGCCCGGTACGGATCTGGCCGCCTTCCGGATCGTGCAGGAGGCGTTGACGAACGTGGTCCGGCATTCGGGCTCGCGCACCGCACGGGTCCGGATCGGTTACGGGACCGGCCGCGTACGGCTCCGTATCGACGACGACGGCCCCGTCACCGGCAGCGAGGCCGGCGGCAGCGGCAACGGGCTGGCCGGAATGCGGGAGCGGGCCGCCGCACTGGGCGGCACGATCGAGGCGGGACCCCAGGCCGACGGCGGTTTCCGGGTGCGGGCCGAGCTTCCCCTGCACTCGGCTTCGGACAGGGACTCGGCGTCGAGCATGGACCCCGCGTCGACCATGGACACTGTGCAGGACACGACGGAGGAGAGAGCATGATCCGTGTACTGCTCGCCGATGACCAGCTGCTGGTCCGCGCAGGATTCCGCGCCCTGCTGGACGCCCAGCCGGACATCGAGGTGGCGGGGGAGGCCGCCGACGGGGCGGAAGCCGTGCGCCTGGTGCGCGAACTGCGCCCGGATACCGTGCTGATGGACATCCGCATGCCGCATCTCGACGGTCTCGTCGCGACCCGCACCATCACCGGCGACCCCGAGCTGAACGACGTCAAGGTGGTCATGCTCACCACCTTCGAGCTCGACGAGTACGTCTTCGAGGCGATCCGGTCCGGCGCCTCCGGTTTTCTGGTCAAGGACACCGAACCGGAGGAGCTTCTGCGGGCGGTACGGGCCGTGGTGGCCGGTGACGCCCTGCTCTCGCCGGGGGTGACGCGCCGCCTGATCGCCGAGTTCGCGGCCCGTTCCAAAGAGCCCGCGGCCGAGATCGGCCTGGGCGAACTGACCGAACGGGAAAGGGAGGTGATGGCACTGGTCGGCATCGGTCTGTCCAACGAGGAGATCGCCCGCCGGCTGGTCGTCAGCCCGCTCACCGCCAAGACCCATGTCAGCCGTGCCATGGTGAAGCTGGGCGCACGCGATCGGGCCCAACTGGTCGTACTCGCCTATGAGTCGGGCCTCGTACGTCCCGGCTGGCTCGGCTGAGACGGAGCCTGCGGGCGGAGCGCGCCCACCGGGCGACCGTGCTCCCTCCGGGGGAATCCCCACAACACATCGACGAGGCGGGCGACGAAGACGACGGCCGAGACGACGGCCCCGCTCAGGAGCACCACTCGCTCCGCCGTGCGCGGCAGATCGAGGAAGACGGTGGGCGCGGCGACGGCGCTGAACGCGGCCGCGGCCAGAACAGCGCCGCTGACCAGCGCGAAGACGATCTCGACGGTCATCGCGTCCCGGTCTTCCTGACTTCGTCGCCCCATGTCCGAAGTGTCACAGGGGCGGTGGGCCGCGGGCAAGGATGCCTCACCTCCCGCCGACCTGGATCGAGGTGTTCAGCAGACCGGAGACCATGCCCTGCTCCTCGTCGTCCACTGCGTTGGTGGCCTGGATGTTGAGCGACGGGAAGGTCAGCGCGCATGCAAGGGCCGGACGCGCCATGCCGAGGTGAAGCCGTTGCAGCGTTCGGTGCTCACCCGGATGCTGAACGGCGCGACCGGCTGAGTGGGGTGCGGACCACGGCGGAGGCCGTCCGCACCTGCCGGTACACCGGTCACGACCAGGTGATCCCCGAGTTCTCGCACCACAGGCGTGCGAGCCCCGCCTGTTCCGCCGCGGCGGCCAGTAGATGTCCCGCACCGGCGAGCCCCCGATGCGGTCGGCGATTCCCGTCGTCTCCATGTTCTCCTTGGCGGAGATTGTGACAGCGGCTCAGACGCCCTGCGGACGGGCGGAACGGGACCGGCCGCCGCGGCGCACCAGCCGTACGAACCAGCCGAGGGCGAGCGCCTGCACCAGGACGGACACGACGAGGGCGAGATAGACGAACCAGGCGGGTCCCGCCGCGTCCGCCCCCCACAGCGTGCTGCCGATGAAGAACACGAACACCGTCGGTGCCGCGAGCAGGAACAGCCACACGCCCGCGAACGACGCGTCCTCGTGCGGGACGAACAGGGTGTCCACGGCGACGAACACCGCTGTCGCCAGAACCACGCCGAGGTAGATCAGCGAGGCGGGATTGCCGAAGGTCAGTCGTGCGAGCGCGCGGAGGTGCTGCTTGTTCATGACCGGCTTGTTCATGGTCTGCTCCCTGTCGGCGGTTGGCACTTCCATGGTGCGACCGGGGAACGGGACCCGCCTGAGTACATCTGCTCAATCGGGCATCAGTACGTGAGACGTGCGTACGTCGATCAGGCGCGGGTCGCCGCATGGCGAGCCGCATGGCCCAGCACGGACGCCGCGGCCGCCAGCACCGCCACCGTCGTCAGAGCGACGGGCAGCGAGAGCCAGTCGGCCAGGAACCCGATCGCGGGCGGCCCCAGCAGCATTCCGCCGTAGCCGATCGTCGACGCGACGGCCACTCCGCTCGGACCGGCCAGCTCGCCGGCCCGGCCGACGGCGACGGGGAAGATGTTGGCCAGCCCGAGACCGGCGACGGCGAAGCCGAGCAGGGCGAGCCAGGTGGTCGGGGCGAGCGAGCCGAGGAGCATGCCGGCCGCACCGGTGGCGCCGCCCGTGACGAGCGTGCGGGTCTGCCCGAGTCGTTCCAGCAGCGCGGTGCCGGTGAGCCGGCCCGCGGTCATGGCCAGGGCGAACAGGGAGTATCCGGCGGCGGCGATGCCCGGGCGGGCATGCAGGTCCTGTTCCAGGTGGAGGGCGCTCCAGTCGGCCAGTGCGCCTTCCCCGTACGCGGTGCAGAGCGCGATCACGCCGAACAGCAGCACCGCGTTGCGGGCGCGCCCGGTCATCCGGCGCGGCTGCTCGGTGCGGTCGGCCGCGGATACGCTTCGGGGCGCCCGGTGCCGCAGCAGGGTCGGTCCGGCGACGGCGGTGACGAGCAGTCCGACCCCGGTGAGGACGCAGAGATGGGTTGCGGGGGAGAGCCCGCCGGCGACCAGTCCGCCGAGGCCGGCGCCGAGCATGCCGCCGAGGCTGAACGCGGCGTGGAAGCTGGGCATCACGGGGCGCCGCAGACCGGCGACGAGATCGACCGCGGCGCTGTTCATCGCCACGTTCATCGCACCGTACGCCGCACCGAAGACCAGCAGCACCGAACCGAGCGCGAGCGCCGAATGTGTCTGCGCGGGCAGGGCGATGGCGAGTGAGAGGAGCACCCCGCAGACCACGGTCACGGGGTGGCTGCCGAACCGTCGGCAGAGCCCGCCTGCGAGCATCATGGTGATGACCGCCCCGGCGGAGACGCCGAGCAGTGCGAGGCCGAGGGCGGAGGCGGAGGCGCCGGTCTGGTGCTTGATGGCCGGGATGCGGACCACCCAGCCGGCGAAGAGGAAACCGTCGAGGGCGAAGAACACGGTCAGTGCGGTACGGAGGCGGGCCGACGAGGTTGGGGCGGTGTCTCCGCTTGGTCCCCCCGGTAGGGCCGTCCGCAGTTTGTTTAGTTGCGGCACAAACTCAGCATAGGGGCCCACGGACAACAGACGCAAGACGGTCTCCCGCCGGAGCGGGCAGCGGCATCCGGCTCAGCGGCGCAGGGCGGTCTCCGTGACCGGAAACCGGCAGAAGTCCGCCACCAGTGCGTCGGCAGCGGCTCCGGATCGTGGGAGACTCGGCCCCATGAACGGCAAGGCGACCACCACCCGGACGAAGTTGGAGAGGGGCCGGAGCGCGCTCGGACCCGCGCTGGAGCTGGTCCACACCGGACGCGCGCCCACCCGGGCCGTGCTCACCTCCGAGCTCGGTGTCACCCGCGCGACCGCAGGCGCGGTCGCCGCGGAGCTGGCGGCGCTCGGCCTCATCCGCGTCGACTCCAGCCCCGGTTCCGCAGCCGGCTCACAGGGCCGCCCCTCTCACCGGCTGGCCGTGCGGGAGTCCGGTCCGGTCGCCGTCGCCGCGCAGGTGCATGCCGACGGGTTCCGCGCCGCGCTGGTCGGGCTCGGCGGGCGGCTCGTCGCCACCGCCCCCGGTTGTGTCACGGTCACATCGGACCCGGCGCAGGTCGTGGGCGAAGTCGTCGACGCATGTGCCCGCTTGCTGCGCGACAGCGGACTGCGCTGCGTCGGCGCGGGACTCGCCGTCCCCTCCGCCGTGGCCGAACCGGAGGGCACCGCGCTCAACCCGCTGCACATCGCCTGGCCGGCAGGCGCCCCGGTCCGCGAGATCTTCGCCACGTGTGTACGGGAAGCAGGCATTCCCGGCCCCGCGTTCACCGGCAACGATGTCAACCTCGCCGCGCTCGCCGAACACCGGCACGGCGCCGGCCGCGGGGCCCAGCACCTGCTCTGCGTGGCCACGGGGCACCGTGGCGTCGGCGGTGCCCTTGTCCTCGACGGCCGCCTGCACGCAGGCAGTTCGGGCCTGGCCCTGGAGGTCGGCCATCTCACCGTGAATCCGGAAGGGCGTCCCTGCCACTGCGGCGGGCGCGGCTGCCTCGACGTCGAAACCGATCCGCTCGCCTTCCTGACCGCCGCCCGCCGGGAACCGGGCCCCGAGGAATCTCTGCTCAAGCAGGCGAGCGACCTGCTGCGTACGGAGTACGAGGACGCGGCGGTACGGAACGCGGCCGAGGAACTCATCGACCGGCTCGGTCTCGGCCTGGCCGGCCTGGTCAACATCCTCAACCCGGACCGCATCATCCTCGGCGGGCTGCACCGTGCGCTGCTTCACGCAGACCCGGAGCGACTGCGCGCGGTGGTCGCCGACCGCAGCCTCTGGGGGCGCAGTGGCAGCGTGCCGATCCTGCCCTGCACCCTCGACCACAACAGCCTCGTGGGCGCGGCGGAACTGGCTTGGCAGCCCGTCCTCGACGATCCGCTGGCCGCACTCGCCTCAACCGGCGGGTGAGGTCCGGCGCCGCTACCGCGTGGCCTCCGGGACGACGGCGAAGGCCTCGATCTCCAGCAGCAGTTCGGGGCGGAACAGCGCAGCGACCTGGACGGCGGAGCTTGCGGGCAGGCGTTCGGGGTGGAAGTACGCGTCACGTACCGTGCGGACGGCGGGCAGATGGGCGATGTCGGTCACGTAGTAGGTGAGCTTGACGATGTCGTCGAAGGAAGCTCCGGCGGCCGCCAGGCAACGACGCAGGTTCTCGAACACCTGCCGTGCCTGCGCGGTGGCATCACCCGCTCCCACGACGTGGCCGTTCGCGTCGAGTGCCACCTGCCCGGAGACGGCGACGAGCCGGCCGGAGCCGGTGACGACGTGGGTGTACCCGACTCCCGGGGTGACGCCCTCCGGAGCCGTGATGTGTGTGAGATGCGTGGTGTCCATGGCCGCATCCTCACCCGCAGAGGAGCGTCGGCACCAGCCTTTATGTGTCGGAATCAGAGTCGATTGACCCAGTGCACGTCCCGCACGCAGAGGTTGGGGACGGTGGAGCGGTCGCTGCCGGGGGTCCCGCACGACTACGGCGATACCTTGCCGTAGCCCACGGTGACCTTTTCGAAGCCGAGCGAGCCGAGCAGGCCCTGGAGCATGCTCGTGGTGTTCTTCTCGGCCCGTTGCGTCAGACCGCTCTCCTTGGCTGCCTCACCGATGTGCTGTGCGGCCAGTTTGTTGACTGCCTGCTCCAGGGGCATTGCGCGATTGGGATTGGTCCGGTTCGCCGGTCTCGTGAGTGACGTGGCCTCATGTCCGTTGTGTGGCAAGGGACCCCGGAGAGCAG
>NZ_JBFBCG010000166.1:0-6660 GCF_040683105.1 Streptomyces sp. NPDC051020
GCTCTCCGGGGTCCCTTGCCACACAACGGACATGACGCCACGTCACTCACGAGACCGGCGAACCGGACCAATCCCAATCGCGCAATGCCCCTGCCTGAAGGATCGAGGCTGGTGAGGTACTGCGACGACTTCGTTGTCCTGTCGCCGACCAGACAACGGGCAGAACAAGCCCGGGAATTGGTGGCGCGGATGCTCGGACAACTAGGGATGCGACTGCACCCGGAGAAGTCCGGCATCGCTTGCCTCACCCGAGGCGAGCAGGGCTTTGAGTTCCTCGGCTTCCACCACCGGAAAGTCGAGTCGTGGAAGTGGCGGGGCAGGTTCTACTTGCAGCGCTGGCCTTCGGACAGAGCGATCCGCGTGCTGCGGGAAAAGATCCGCGCAGCCACGGGCCGTTCAAAGACCGAGCGGCCGGTGTCCGCTGTGGTCGCCGACCTCAACCCGGTCCTGCGGGGCTGGGCCGCGTACTTTCGCAACGGGAATTCTGGGCGGAGGTTCAACGCGGTCGACGGCTATGTCCACGAACGGCTGGCGATCCTCACCAGCCGGAAACATGGCCGAGCGGGTCGGAACTGGGTCACTCGCTATACCTACGAGTGGATCACGCGGCTCGGGGTCTACCGCCTCACCGGAAACGTACGCAGGGCGACTGTGCATGCCAGTCGGTGAACGATGTCGGAAAGCCGTGTGCGGGAGAACCGCATGCACGGTTTGAAGCGGCGGGGACTGGAAACGGAGCATTAGCCACCGCGCCAGTCCCCGACCCTACTCAGCGTTGCCGTCAACCGCGCCCAGAGATCATGATTGACCACAGATCACCGAGTGCGAAAGACTCGCCCTCCGGCGCGACTTCATCGACGACGTAGAGATTCACGTGTGATTTGACGAAGCGATAGCGCCGATACCCTGGTTGCCCTTGAAGCTCCTCCAACAAACAGGCGTCATCCCTCTCGATTTCATTGCGAAGGGCTTCAAACGGAATCCCCTTCGAAATCCCCTGAAAGTAGGTACTCAAGACAGGGGGAATGAGACCCTCAATCCCGTTTGCCAGTCGACGAACCTGCACCGCGATAGTCTCGCAGCGTCCTGCAAACAAGTTGAATTCCAGAATCCCGTAATCCAGACGCAGGGACTTCTTCCTCTGATCCGCCAGGCACTGGTCTCCCAGCGTCTCGCGGATCTGCCCCCGCGAGGCACCAAGGCCCAGACCTGCGACGGTTTCTGTCACCGTTACGCTCGCGAGGAAGCTGGTGGCCCTCATTTGATCTTCCCCAGCGCTTTTATGAGGAAGTTCATCTCCGGCGCCCGATTGATCGAATTTCCCCAGTTATGATCATTCATGTCCGCCATTGTAGATCGCGCCTTGCCGATAAGGTCAGCCCTCAACTCAGGGTTACCCATGATGGCTTTTCGCGCGGTTTCCACATCACGTGCACTAGCCATTCCGTTACTCATGCGAAGCCCCTCGAATCCGACTCCGCCGTCACCTGTCGGGAAAATTCGAACCTCGGAACTTCCGACATGGATGTGCGCACCCTTCGTGGCCCAGTCAGATGCGGCCGGAGAAATCCGGATACTGGGCTCTGCACAATTGTGGACCAGGACCGGTGTGGCCCCCGCCAGCACATAGTACGTGTGCTACGTGACCCCTCTCTATCTGCGTATTCGCAGATCAGCGGCGGTTTCGGGTTCCGCTGGTGTCCGTGGTTGTGCAGGGGAATCCGTGGGTGTTGCCGTCGCTACTGCCGTCACGAGCGCGGGGGCGCACGGTGGTGCTGCCGCTGGCCCGGTGTCGGCGCAGGGGACTTTACTGCCACGCTCCAGGGTCGGCACGGAGTATGGCGCGGACGGTCTGCTCGTAGTCCTGGTGGCCGGTCTGGGCGCAATGTCCGGCGATCCAGCGCGTCAGCTCGTCCGGGGTGTGCAGGGTGCCGGATGTGGCACCGCAGTTGCGTTCCTCGCCGGTGACGCAGACCGCCGCGAAGGCCGGCAGAGCCAGGGGGTCGGGGACGGTGGTCACGTGATACTCACGGAATCGGTAGCGCCCCCGTGCGGAGTCGCGGACCAGTGCGTCCGTTTCAGCAGAATCAGGCACCCTCGTCCACCTCTTCCTCTTCCGGTTCTCCCTCTTCCGGGTCCGGGATGCGCTGTCCGCGCGAGTCCGCAATCCTGAGCGCATCCGCCAGGGCTTCTGTCAACCGGCAGGCCAGCCAGCGGTATTCGCTCGCCGACAGGGCTTTCGCACCGGGCGCCGTGGCGTCGCGGACGTACTCCAGCAGTTCCTGGCCCATGCTGAGCTGTACCGTCTCGATGCTGTCGGCGAGCGTGGAGAGGTAACCCCGGCCGTCGCTGCTCAGGTAGCAAGGCTTCCCCTCCGGGCTGGTCCACGGCAGTAAGCGGGGACCTCCCCCGCCCGACGCGGCGTCGTACAGCTCTCTGTGACGCATGCGGTCGGCATCGCTCCTGGGCTGGCTCACTGGGCACCCCCGGCCTGGGTCACTGACGATGGACACACCGACCGTAGGCACTGACTGATCGTCACCCCAGGTGGCAGCCATGGCAGTTCGCGACTCTTGGTTCACGAACTGCCACGCTGCGTGGCAGCTACCCGACAACGCCCAGGTAGTCGGCCATGTCGCGCATCTCCGTCGTGAGAGTGCGCTTGCGCTTGCCCAGGATCTCCTGCATGGTCTCGGCGGCCCCGTTCTGGTGCCGCAGCCACTGCGGGGCGGCATCCCTGGCACGGGTCAACTCGTCCATGGCTGCGGACAAGTCGCCGGTCCGGGTGTGGGCGCGCGCCACATCGAGGGTGAAGCGGTTCCCGTCGTTGGTGCTGGGCCTGCCCAAGCGCTTCCACGCCTTGGGCGACAGCTCCTCCTGCTCGCCTGCCTTGCGCACCACCGCGCGGGCGTCGCCAATGACCAGGGAGTCTTCGAGTGCCTTGACCGCGACGGTGACCGGCCCGAAGACGGACCAGTGCCGGGAGACGTTGCGATGTGCCGTCCCGACAGCGGTTGCCGCGACCCGGGCGGCTTGACGGTACTCCTTCGCCTCGTCCGGACGGTTGTTCCTCGCGGCTGCGGCGGCGGCCTCCATCGCCAGGCCGCCCCACACCGCGTAGTGGTCGGGCTCGGCCCCGGTGATCTTCGGCTCCACCGCGTCCATGCTCCGGGCGGCGACCTGTTCCGCCTCGTCCAGCCTTCCTTGGCGCACCAGCAGCCAGCACATGCAGCCGACACCGGAGCCCGCCGCCAGCATGTCTCCGGCCTGACGGGCATCCGCGATGGCGCCACGCACAGCGGCATACGCGATGCCGTACTGCCGCACCTGGGTGAGGTAGGTCCCGGCCAGACGCAGCGCCTCGGCCCGAGCCAGCAGGGCCTGCCGGTGCTCGTCCCCACTGTCGTAGTAAGCGACGGCCTGTGCTGCATCACGTAGCAGGCCCGGCAATTGAGCCGCGACGCTCTTGTAGCTGTCGGAGAAGTACAGCACCCGTGCGTCTTGCAGCGTCCGCCGGAAGGTGCGCAGGTTCGGTTCCTCGTCCACGACTTCGGCGGCCTGGTCCACGAGCCCGACGGCTGGGGTGAGGGCGGCGCGGAGCTGGATCAGGTTGACGCGGTTCGGCTCCTCGGTCCGCCCGACGGGCTCCGGTGCATCGGACGCCATCAACACGGCCGTGGTCACCCCCAGCGCCCGAGCGAGCATGTGCAAGGTCTCCATCCGGAGAGTGCCGCCCTGCTCGACCTTGCGTACCGTGCCCGGGGATACGCCTGCGGCGTGGGCCAGTTCCTCCTGGCTCATCCCCGCGCGACGCCGGTACTTGCGGACGTTGTCGGCCAGCTCCGTAATCATCAACTCACCACCTCCCACTCCACCGTACGCCCGGTCGGCACATCAACCAGGGGCGATCCGGCAGCCACCCGCCCGCAGGGGTGCCACACCACGTGGCGGGCCGGGACTCCGGCAGGATCGGGACCTGAGTGGGAGGGGGTCCCTCGTCGGTCGGGCAGCTTTGCCGTGCCAGGGTTCGCCGGGGGCCGCCAAGGCTCACATCGTGACGCGTGCGCTCGGCCTTGGCGGCCCCCGGGGGTTCCTGGTACGCCCTCCGGTGACCGGGCGGCGAGGGATCCCCTCCCGCGTACCCGACCCTCAACCACCGACGAAGCCGCACCCGTCCACTCGCCCTCCATCCCCTCAGAAAGAGGGCTGGGGTCTGGGGCGGAGCCCCGGAAGCGGTTCGCTGTGCTGGCTGTTGCGCGCCCGGACCGGCGGGGTCGTCGGCAAGCGGGGCGGAGACAGGAGCGGGCGGCGGCCCCGCAGGGCCGGAGCGCGCGCGGGCCGCGTCAGCGGGCCGCCTTGAACAAGTAGAGAAACTCTGAACAGCTCGAAGCGGCTTGCCCCGTGCCCCGCCGTTGCCCGCGTCGGGATTCAGCACCGACGCTTGCCTTCGGCCAGCCTGTCGACAGGCGTTGAGGCTTGGCAGCGTTCCCCTCTGCGTGTCGTTGCCGCTCTCGACTCTTGCGCTGCTCCACGGCGTCGCGATGGACCGCGGTGGCTTCGAATTCGGCGCCGGCCTTCGCCGAGCGCTCCTCGGCGGCTGCGAGTTCGACGGCCCGACAATCACCGAGACAGTCAGCGCCGGCGGTGACGAACCGCCGCCTTCGTCCGCTGACGTTGCCGTCAACTACTGCCGTCACCTCATGCATAAGCCCCGTCAGACACGTCTGACGGGGCTTATGCATTGCAGTCGCACAAACCAGCTTCTGGCATCACTGAGGCCGGGGTTCAGCCGCCTACCCCCGAAGGAATCCGTCGCTGCACTTCGCCATGACCCAAACGACGAGAAACAGTCCAGACTGGTTTCCTGACCTGGCCCCAAGAAGCACTGACTGTCGCGGTTTCACTGTCCTATGGCCACGCGAGCATAAGGGTAGATGTAGATCTTAACATCCCCACCCAGGCCTGAATCTGCTCGAAGAATCAGACCAGATTCTTGATTCTCGCAGAATACAGAGATCCCGCGCACATCGCCAAGTACTTGCTCCACCATCACCACACCCCCTATCGACATTCTCCACTCTGCACTACGCATTACCGCATCCCATTGAAGGTCAATGGCATAACCGTTCGGCGCATCCAGAGAGATAGAAGATCGATTATTGCCCTCAGTTGATTTTGGAACAACTCCAAAATTCGAGAGAAAGTCTTCACTCGGCGACACCGAAAACCCGCCCTGCGCAATCTCGAACTTCTTGAAGATTGAAATTGCCTCAGGATCACGCTCCAAGAGCGCATCGTAGTGATCGGGATCTTTCACTAGTTCGGGGTAGCCGATCAGAACTTGCAAAGCAGTGCCGCCTGGATCAACGACAGACAGCTCCCAACCGCTAGGGAAGCGACCGTCCACGACCCGGAACCATTCGACTGGACACCAATTAGGGCGACCGTCATCCGAGGCGATCAAGACGATAACGCGTGAGGCGTACTGGGCAAGTCCGTAGACTCCGTAACTGCGACCTTCGGTAACCGGGATCGCGTCCTGTGCCGCGAGGCTCTTAACGATCACGCCTGCATCCCCTTTGTTTTATCGCTTGAACTTGTAGTCGTCGACTTGCCCAGTCCTGGGATTGTAAACGTAATGGATCTCAATCCCGTCGATGTTTCGACTCATCTTCTGCCAGCCGTCGCTTCCATCCCACCGGGGATCTGTCATCCCCTTCTTCAGGGGTACCACGAATCCGCTAGCTGGGTCCGACGCGGCTTGCTTCATTGCAATTTGCTCTTTGAGGGAGCGAGGCGTTACGTCCCCCGTCGAACCTCGCCCAAGCGGCTCTGGAGCGTCCGGATTCCCGACACCTGCTGGGCATGTGTTATTGCTGTTGTGAACGAGGACCGGCGTCTCGCCCGCCAGCACATAGTACGCGTGGACGCCATCGATGGTCAGGTCGTGTGTGCGCTGACGCTCTGTGAAGAACCGCAAGCTCTTCACGGGGAAGGTTTTGCCCTCCGGTGTCTGAAGCAACATGCCCGGCTTCAGATCGCTGGCGTCTATGAATCGATGCTCGTTCGCCACCCAGAACGGGTGGGTGACCGTCGCGACAAGCGAGGAGTCGCCGTCAGGTGTGGCAACAGTGAGGTCGACGAACTTCTTGTCGTCCTCGGTGACGATGGTGCCGACGACCTTGCGGGTGAGCTTCTTACCCGTCTTCGGGTCTGTTGTGACAACTGTGTCGCCAAGTGCGACGTCTTCGATGCTCTTGCGTTTGCCGTTGGCCAGCTCAACTTGCGTGCCTGGAAGGAAGCTGTGACAGTCGCTCTTCGCAAGTTTCGACTTCGCTGCAGCCCAGGCCCCCTTGGCCTTGTCATACGCCTTGGATGCCTTCCACATCTCTTGGGCGCCGCCGATCAAGTCGTTGGCCAGACCGGTGACCCGCTTGATCAGCTTGTAGGCCTTGTTCCACTTCCAGGGTGCGCCGTACTTCGCCAGGAACTTTCCGGCGAGGCCGCCGGCGAAGCTGCCGGCGACGTTCAGGGCCGTTTCGCCGCATGCGCCCAGGTCGCCGCTCAGGGGCATTGCGCGATTGGGATTGGTCCGGTTCGCCGGTCTCGTGAGTGACGTGGCCTCATGTCCGTTGTGTGGCAAGGGACCCCGGAGAGCAG
>NZ_JBFBCG010000167.1:0-6641 GCF_040683105.1 Streptomyces sp. NPDC051020
ACGGCAGCCACTTGTCAGCCACACCCAGCTCCCCTGGGTGCCCTCACCCTACGAACGGGAGGACCAACCCGGGCAAGAAGGTAGAGCCACTTGTCCCCGGGCCGGGGCCGCCGGCGGCGCAGGCCGTTCGCGTAGGCCTGGCCGAACTTCAGACACCAGCGGCGCACTGTCTCGTAGGAGACGAGCGCGCCGCGCTGCAGCATCAGCTCCTCGACCTCGCGGAAGCTGAGCGGGAAGCGGAAGTACAGCCACACGCAGTGGGAGATCACCTCGACCGGGTACCGGTGCCCCTTGCACGACGGCGGCGTACTGCCCACGGGGATCCCCCTCCACCATGATCAATCCGAAGATCATCCCACCCGGCCAGCCAACGTGACAGTGCCTGTCGTAGAGCATCAGCCGGACGGGCAGGTCTTCGAGGGCGTGGGTGACCGTCTCGGGGTGGTGCAGGCTCATCCGTTGCCGCAACCGCTCCACCGACGGCCGCCCCACGCCGTCGAGGGCGATGATCTCTCCGTCGAGGACCGCCTGTGGTCCGGGCAGCAGGCCGGACAGCGCCTTGAGTTCGGGGTACTGGGCGGCGACGTCCATCCCGGCCTGGGACAGAAGCCGCAGGCTTCCGTCCCCGGGCAGATGGGCGATGACCCGGGCACCGTTGAAGAGCGTTTCGTAGGCGTACTCAGCCTCGGTCTCCGGCCTGGGCGGCGGGCCGATCACCGCGAGCAACGGCGCGAGCAACGGCAGCAGTGCACCATGAGTGCCTCGGGAGAGGTCCACGCTCATGGTTCCAGCCTGCGCCCGGCGGCCTGCTGCGGCCACCCACTCCTCCTGTCTGGTCGACACGTCTGTGAGCAGAGCGGATGCCGTGACTGCGGCGATCGTCAACGCGACCGGGACGTGGCTCCCCGCTTGGCGGTATGTCCCGGAATGTGTTCTTGGTCGGTTGGTGGTTTGCTGCTCGGTGGCGGCGGCCGGGCTTCTCGGCGCGCCGTTCATCGTGTGCATCCGCCAGGCTCAAGGAGGAGTTCCGCATGTCCGTCTACACCCCCCAGCAGATCAGCCAGCCGCAGACCCAGCAGCCGTACAACCAGCAGCAGCTGTTCGGCCAGCAGCAGCCCTGGGGCCAGATCGGCCAGCCGCAGCAGCAGATCGCGCAGGTGGTCCAGCAGTCGATCCAGCAGGCTTGCCAGCAGGCGAGCCAGCAGGTGGCGCAGCGTCTGCAGCAGACGCTGCAGCAGCTGCAGCAGGTCCAGCAGCAGCTGCAGCAGCAGGGCTTGGCCCACCAGGCGCACCCGTACCTGGCTGTCGCGCTGCACCACACCCTGCTCCAGGGCGTGCGGAGCGCTGTGGAGCAGTCCGTGCAGCAGGCGCTGCCTATTGCGATCCTGACGCTGGTGCAGCAGGGCCAGCAGGGCCAGCAGGGCCAGCAGGGCCAGCAGGGCCAGCAGCAGTTCGGCCAGTTCCCGGGCATGCAGCCGCAGGGCCAGTTCGGCCAGCTCCCTGGCCAGGGACAGTTCCCGGGCCAGGGGATGTTCGGGCAGCAGCCGCAGTACGGGCAGCTGTCGCCTCTGGGCATGTGAGACACCCGCCCGGGTAGCGCTCGTCCTCCCTCCCGTGTGGGGAGGCGGGCCTTGCCTGGCCGGATGCCGCGGCGGGGCGAGGCAAAGGCGCGGCGGGCCGCTGGCCGGGGAGCTCATGGACGCCCGCTTCCCGGCCAGCCACTGAAGATCCGGGGCGTACGACGAAGCTTTAGGTTGAGATGGCGGTTGACTGAATGCGTGAGCAGGGCAGCAACGGTGTGAAGCCGGGCAACGGCAAGGGCGGGAAGACCCCGCGTGCGCAGGACACGGCGGGTGAGGCCGGGCAGCCGGCGGCTGCGGGCGGGGCAGGTGAGCCGGCCGAACGGATGGGCGGGGAGGCGCATGCGCTGGGGTACCAGGGTCGGGGTGTGCGGGCGGGGTGGGGCCGCTATCTGGTGGCACCCCGGCCGTTGGGGCTGCTTGCCGGTGGGGTGCCGCCGATTGAGGCCTCGGCGCTGTTCAAGCTGCTGGAGGAGGACCCCGATGTGGAACCCGTGGCGCAGGTGCAGCCGTCCCGTTCCCGCGGGTTGGGGGCGATTGCGGAGCCGCATCCGGCCTGCCCCCCGGTCGCGGTCGTGAAGATGCCCCAGGAGCGGGCCCGCGCCCTGGCCGGGAACCCGCAGGTGGTCGTGGAGATCGACCAGCCGCTGTCCTACACCCCCACCCCGCCGGTGGGTGTCGGCCCGATGCCGGTAGTGGACCCGATGCTGGCGGTCACCCTGGAGGAGCCCGAACATCTCACCCTGCGGGTGGTGGGCAGTGACGGGGACGCGGTGGCCGGCGCGCACGTGTGGGCCATCGGCACCGGCGGCCCGGTCCACGGAGTCACCGGCCAGGACGGACGCGTCACCATGACCCTGGCCGCAGACACCCCCGAAACGCTCCAGGCGCTCTACGTCCGCCCGGTGGCCGACTACTGGCCGGCCCGCACCGGCACCCCCCAACCCGCCGACAACGGCGAGGCGGTAGTTACGGTGCAGGCCCTGTCGGACACCTTCGAGGGCTTCCCCGGCAAGGCGCTCACCGGCTGGGGTGCACAGGCAATGCGGCTCAACCAGATCCCGCCGACCTACCGCGGCCACGGCATCAAGATCGCGCTGCTCGATTCGGGGGTGAACACCGCCCACCCCGATTTGAAGGACCCCGTCCAGCACGGGCACGACTTCACCGGCGCCGGCAACGGCACCTGGGGCCTCGATGTGACCGGGCACGGCACGCGGTGCGCCGGCATCATCGCCGCGGCGGACAACAACGCCGGCATCGCCGGGATCGCGGCGGAGGCCGAGGTGCATGCGCTGAAGCTGTTCCCCGGCGGGCACCTCAGCGACCTGCTCGAGGCGGTCGACTACTGCATCACCCACGACATCGACATCGCCCAGATCAGCCTCGCCTATCCCGTACAGTCCCAGCTGGCCGCCTGGAAACTCGCCGATGCGCACGCCGCCGGCACCACGGTCATCGCCCCGGCGGGAGACACCGCCGGCCCCCTCACTCAGCTGGCTACCCTGCCGGGGGTGCTGGCGGTGGGGGCGATCGCGCACACCGGCACCTATCCCGTGAGCAGCCCGCTCACCTGGGTGCAGCCGCCGTGGCCCGCCGGCCCCTACCCGGCCCCGTTCACCCCCACCGGTCCGGGAGTGGACCTGGTCGCGCCCGGCGCGGCGGTCATCACCACCAGCCTGGGTGACGGCTATGCCGCGGTGGACGGCACGGCGATCGCCGCCGCCCACGTCACCGGGCTGGCGGCGCTGCTGCTCGCCCACCACGACCATCTGCGCACCCAGGCGGTACCGCGGACCGCGGCCCGCGCCGACCTGCTGTACCTGCTGGTGCGCACCGCCTGCCGGCCCCTGCCCGGCGCCGACCCCCGCCTGGGCGCGGGGATCGCGGACGCCCCCACCGCGCTCGGCATCCCCGCGAGCTGGCAGCAGGCCGAGCAATACACGCCGGCCGGTCCGCACCAGCGGGGCTGACGGCACGACACAGACCTCCGCCCTGCGCCGTTCAGAAATGCGTCGCTGCAGGTCGTAGGGGGTCTGGTGGCGCTCAGGGTCGCGTGGGACGATGCCGCGGGTGATTGTCTTGCTGGTCTATCGGGTGACGAGGAAGCTGTTGTCGGTCCCGGTGTTGCTGCTGCGTCGGCAGGTGGCCAAGGACGCCGAACTTCTTGTCCTGCGGCACGAGAACGCGGTGCTGCGCAGGCAACTTGCAGGTCCGGTGCGCTACGAGCCGGCGGACCGGCTGTGGTTCGCGGCGTTGTCCTCGCTGATACCCCGGCGTCGTTGGGCGCAGGTGTTCCCGGTGACCCCGGGCACCGTGCTGGCGTGGCATCGAAGGCTCGTGGCGCGCCGGTGGGACTACAGCAAGCGCCGGAGCAGGGCCGGCCGGCCACCGACCACGAAGGCCGTCACATCGACGGCGACGGCCCCATCCCCCGGGGCCGCGTCCGCGGCACCGGAACCCTCGGCTGGAAGCGCGTCATGAACCACTTCATGCTCGCCTTCCCTGACCGCCTCCCACTCTGACCCGCAAGAGCACACCGAGTAACCGCCCCACGGGGCCCGACCAGCAAGAAGCCATACCTCGACATACACAAAGGAATTGACAACAGGTCCCGGCGCTCCTCTGCTGCTTGTGCCGTGGGCCCTTGCCAACTCGGCAGGGGCCCACGCTGCCCGAAGCCATGACCAGTTCGATTTCTGCAGTGCTTCGAGTGCTGCCCAATCTCATGTCCATGTGCTGTCGGTTCTCGGTTCTCGTGAACAAAGCCAAATAGCCACTGAACATCACCACATCAACACCGGCTGTCTCTCACACCACTGTCCCAAAACCGAGAGATCGCATTCTGCAACGGTGGGGTGATCGCCGAGAACGGCCCGGTCGAGCAGGAGAAGGCGGTGAAGCTGACCTCATTGCTCGCCAACTGTGTGATCTTCCATACGACCCTGGACCTCATGAACGTCGTCCGGGATCCGCAGGCGGAGGGATGGCAGATCACTGGCGAGGACTTGGCCGCGATCAGCCCGTACCTGACCGACCACATCATGCGGTTCGGCACCTACACCACTCGCACAGCGGGTGGTGTCTCGACGACGGCCGAACTCTGACCATCTGACGGCGTATCAAAAGTGACCCACTTGGTGATCTTCGTCTGACTCTGGCCTTGGCGATCAAGGTCAGGAGGAAGGGTGATCCTCGTGGAGGACTGGGCAGAAATCCGTCGGCTGCACCGGGCTGAGCAGATGCCGATCCGGGCGATTGCTCGACATCTGGGCATCTCGAAGAACACGGTCAAGCGGGCCCTGGCCGACGACCGGCCGCCGAAGTACGAGCGGCCGGCGAAGGGCTCGGTGGTCGACGCGGTCGAGGTGCAGATCCGGGAACTGCTGCGGGAGACACCGACGATGCCCGCGACGGTGATCGCCGAGCGGATCGGCTGGGACCGGGGTATGACGATCCTCAAGGACCGCATCCGTGACCTTCGGCCCGCCTATCTCCCGGTCGACCCGGTGTCCCGGACGACCTATCGGCCCGGTGAGCTGGCCCAGTGCGACCTGTGGTTCCCGGACGTCCAGATCCCGCTGGGCTATGGGCAGACCGGCCGGCCGCCGGTGCTGGTGATGGTGTCGGGGTATTCGCGGGTGATCGCCGCGAGGATGCTGCCCTCCAGGAGGACCGGCGACCTGATCGACGGTCACTGGCGGCTCCTGTCGCAGTGGGGCGCCGTCCCCAAGACGCTGGTCTGGGACAACGAGGCCGGCGTCGGCCGCGGCCGTCCCACCAGCGAGTTTGCCGCGTTCGCGGGCCTGCTCGCCACCAAGATCTACCTCTGCCGGCCGCGGGATCCGGAAGCGAAAGGGCTGGTGGAGCGGGCCAACGGCTATCTGGAGACCTCGTTCCTGCCCGGCCGGCACTTCAGCGGCCCGGACGACTTCAACACCCAGCTCGATGCCTGGCTGAAGGTCGCCAACCGACGTGTCCACCGGACCCTGGGCGCCCGGCCGGTCGACCGGTGGGAGGCGGACCGGGCCCAGATGCTCACCCTGCCGGCGGTCGACCCGCCGACCTGGTGGCGGTTTTCCACCCGGCTGGGCCGGGACCACTACGTTCGCGTCGACACCTGCGACTACTCCGTCGACCCCGCCGCGATCGGCCACCACGTCACCGTGCTGACCGACAACGAGCAGGTCATCGTCCTGACCACCGGCGGCGAGATCGCCGCCCAGCACGTCCGCTGCTGGGCCCGCCACCAGACCATCACCGATCCCGAACACGCCGAGGCCGGAACAATGATGCGCCATCAGGCACGGCGCCGGCAGACGGGTCAGATTCAGGCCGTCAGCTCCGGCGGCGGCCCGCTGGTCGAGGTCGAACAGCGGGAGCTGGGCACCTATGACCGGCTGTTCACCGTCATCGACGGCGGCGGCGACAAGGAGGCGATCTAAATGGCCCGCACCCCCACCGTCGACGGCGAGTCCGTGCTGGCCCAGCCCGTCGGCAAGCCCCCGGCCGGGCGACGCACCAGCCAGCCCGGGCCCTGAAGGCCCCGGCCCTGCTGGACGCCGCCGACCGACTCGTCGAACGGGCCCGCCAAGAGTCCTGGACCCACCCGGAATACCTCGTCGCCTGCCTCCAGCGCGAGGTCGCCGCCCGCGAATCGCACGGCGGTGAGGCACGAGTACGCGCCGCCCGCTTCCCCGCGATCAAGACGATCGAGGAACTCGACGTCGCCTATTTGCGCGGCCTGACGCGCGAGCAGCTGTCCCACCTGGGAACCTTGGACTTCATCGCGGCCAAGGAGAACGTCGTCTTCCTGGGGCCGCCCGGCACGGGCAAGACGCACCTGGCCATCGGCCTGGGGGTCAGGGCCTGCCAGGCCGGCCACCGCGTCGCGTTCGCCACCGCGGCCGAGTGGGTCGACCGGCGCTGTCACGTTGTTGGGTGTGTTGGTGCCTGACGGCGCGTTGGGGCGTGGTGGGCTTGTGGTCCGGGCCTGGGGTCAGGCCGTGGTGGGCCGGCCGGTGACGCCGGTGATCTGGTCCCAGATGGCGAAGCGGACGG
>NZ_JBFBCG010000168.1:0-6303 GCF_040683105.1 Streptomyces sp. NPDC051020
CCAGAACGTTCCTCCGGACACCAGCCGGGAGGTGACGACCACCGCCATGATCCAGGCGGCGGTGTACACCGTCTGCCGCATGGTGCCGACGCCCCGCCCCTTCCCGAACCGGGGCCCGGCCCCGGACCCCGCGCCTCGAACGCCGGCGAGGCTGAACGATGCCCCGCGCCCTCCGGGTACGGCCACGCGGGCCACGTCACACCTGTCGCCGGTTCCGCCGCACCCGCCTCGCGCCTAGTGTCAGGGCCATGTTCGCCGCCTACGCAGCCCGCATCGACCGCGACCACCCCCTCACCGGCCTTGAGCTGGGCGAGCGCCCAGCCCCCGAGGCGCGCCCCGGCTGGACCACCGTCAATGTCCGGGCCGCTTCCCTCAACCATCACGACCTCTGGTCGCTCCGTGGCGTCGGCCTCGCCGAGGACAAGCTGCCGATGATCCTCGGCTGCGACGCTGCCGGGATTGACGAGAACGGCAACGAGGTCGTCCTGCACTCCGTCATCGGCCAGACCGGACACGGCGTCGGCCCGGACGAGCCCCGCTCCATCCTTACCGAGCGCTACCAGGGCACCTTCGCCGAGCAGGTCACCGTGCCCAGCTGGAATGTGCTGCCCAAGCCGAAGGAGCTCACCTTCGAGCAGGCCGCCTGTCTGCCGACCGCCTGGCTCACCGCGTACCGGATGCTCTTCACCCATGCCGGAGTGCGGCCCGGTGACTCCGTCCTCGTTCAGGGCGCGGGCGGTGGTGTCGCGACCGCCGCGATCGTCCTCGGCAAGGCTGCCGGGCTGCGGATCTACGCCACCAGCCGCGACGAGGCCAAGCGCAAGAGGGCCGTCGAGCTCGGTGCGATCGAGGCGTACGAGCCCGGCGCGCGGCTGCCGCAGCGCGTCGATGCCGTCATCGAGACGGTCGGCGCGGCCACCTGGTCCCACTCGGTGAAGTCGCTGCGCCCCGGTGGCACCCTGGTCATCTCCGGCGCGACCAGCGGCGACCGGCCCTCGCACGCCGAGCTGACCCGGATCTTCTTCCTGGAGCTGAAGGTCGTCGGTTCGACGATGGGGTCCAAGGACGAGCTGGAGGACCTGCTGGCGTTCTGTGCGACGACCGGAGTGCGGCCCGTCATCGACGAGGTTCTGCCGCTGGACCGCGCCCGCGAGGGGTTCGAGCGGCTTGCCTCGGGCGACCAGTTCGGAAAGATCGTACTCACCACATCCTGAAGTGCCGCTCTCTGACGCCGAGATGATGATGCGTCAGTCCTGCTGCTGAGATCTGCCGCCATGCGTGCCGTCGGGGCCCCATGGCGGCAGTTGTCGTTTCACCGACGCGTGCAGGCCGGCCCGCAGCGGGTCATCGCCGAAGGCCTCGCTGAACCCGTGTGCTCCCCGCGCTCGGCGCGCGGTGCGGATCGTGTCAACCCTGGTTGACATAGGTGACGTGTCAATGTAGGTTGACATCATGACCGAAGCAACGGATCTCGCCGCACGCGCCGGCGACCGCGACCCGCGCGTCGGGTTGCGAGCCGTCGCCGCCCTGCGGCGGCTGCTGGAGCAGCTCGAAGCCGTACAAGTCAGAAGCGCTCGCGTCCAGGGCTGGTCGTGGCAGGAGATCGCCGCCGAACTGGGCGTCAGCCGACAGGCCGTCCACAAGAAGTACGGGAGGCATTGATGTTCGAGCGATTCACCAGTGGTGCCCGCGCCGTCGTGACCGGTGCCGTGGACCAGGCCAAGAAGACCGGATCCGACTCCGTCTCCGAGGAGCACATGCTGCTCGCCCTGCTCGATCAGCAGGGCAGCCGGGCCGCCTTCGCCGTCGCAGCCCTCGGACTGACCGACCGCCGCGCCTCGGTGGTGACGGCGCTCGCCGAGGCCCGTCGGCGGGGCGGGCTGACCAAGGCCGACACGGACGCACTCGCCGGCATCGGCATCGATGTGACGGAGATCGTCACCCGGATCGAGGACGCCCACGGTGAGGGCGCCCTGGCCGCGGACCGGAAGGGCCGCCGCGGGCGGTCCGGGCGGCCCTCCTTCGCCCGGGGCGCAAAGACGATTCTGGAGAAGTCCCTGCGGGTCGCGGTGGGGCGCGGTGACCGGTTCATCGGCGAGGAACACATCCTGCTGGCGTTCACCGTCACACCTGGTGTGGTCGCCGATGTGCTGGCGGAGCACGGTGCGACGCACGAGGCAGTCACCCGCGCTCTGTACGGGGAGGGTGCCGGGGGAGCCGAGGGGCAGCAGAAGGCGGGGTAGGGGTGCGGTGGACGTGCCGGGGGCATGCCCCCAACCCTGCTCACTCCTCGGCGCCGGCGCCCTTCCGCAGGAGCGCGCCGATGCGGGCCGCCGCCGTCGACAGATGGCGGCGGGCCTCCACCAGTTGGTCCTCCGTGACGCCCCGGTCGCGGGCCGCGTCGCGGATGTCGTCCCGGAAGCGGTCGAGCAGGCGGTCCAGGTCGCGGGCCGGGTTGCCCGTCGTGCCCGTCTCCTTGCCCCACTCGAGGTCGGCGGCCGCCGGTTCGGCCTTGGTGTAGGAGGGCCGGCCGGTCGTCCCGGTATAGCCGGCCAGGCGGCCGGTGATCTCGGCCAGCCCCTCCCGTACGCCGGTGGGCCAGTCACCCCGGGCGAAGTGCTCCTGGACCTGCCGGGCCGCGTTCTGCATCTGCTCGCGCGCCTTCTCCTGGGCCTCCTTGGCCTGGCGGCGCGCCTGCTGGGCGTCCTCGCGGGCCCGGCGGGACTCGTCCTTCGCCCGGCGGGCCTGCTCCTTCCACTCCTGCTTGGCCTTGCGCAGCTCCTCCTTGGCGGTGCGCCAGGCCTCGCTGTCGCCGAAGTCCGTGAAGTCGCCGAACGGGGAGCCCCGGTCGCTCTTCGCGCCGGTCCCGGTGCCGGCGGTGTGCCGGGTCTCGCCGGCTGCCGCGCGCATCTCGCTGCGCAGCTTCCCCGCCGCGCCCCGCACGTCGTCCCGCATCTCGGCGGCCAGTTCGGAGACCGACTCGCGGATCTCCAGCTCCAGATCGGCCAGTTCGCCGCCGCGGTCCGCCAGTTCCGCGCGGCCCGCATCGGTGATCGAGTAGACCTTGCGGCCGCCCTCGGTGGCATGCGTGACGAGACCCTCGGCCTCCAGCTTGGCCAGGCGCGGATAGACGGTGCCCGCCGACGGTGCGTACAGGCCCTGGAAACGTTCCTCCAGGATCCGGATCACCTCGTAGCCGTGACGGGGTGCCTCGTCCAGGAGTTTCAGCAGGTAGAGGCGGAGCCGCCCATGGGCGAATACGGAGGGCATGTCAGAGCACCTTTCCGGTCGACTCGGCGTCGTACGGATCGTCCTCGGCCGGTGGGCGGCGCAGCAGGGCTATCGACCCCGACACGGTCGTGGCCCTGAGCGTTCCGGTTCCTGCGCCGAGCGTCCCGGTGATGCGCTTCGCACCCCATTGGCCGCCGACCCGTAGATCTTCGAAGCTGTTGGAGACGGCGCCGCTGGCCGTGTTCGCCTCGACCGTCGCGTCCGCCGGGTGCGGCAGCCGGATGGCGACCTCGCCGGAGACCGTGGTCAGCCGGATGTCCGTGGGCTTCCCGGTCGGGTCCAGGTCCAGCACCATGTTGCCGCTGACCGATTCGGCCCGTACCGCCGCCCCGGCGCCTTCGACGACCGTCAGATCGCCGGAGACCGATTTGAAGCGGAGCTCCCCGGTGACGGACTGGGCCTCCACATTGCCGGAGACCGTGTCCGCGCGGACCGTGCCGCCGAGGCCGACGAGCGTGGTGTCGCCGGTGATGCCGCGCACATCCGTACGTCCCCGGATGCCCGAGACCAGCGCTCCGGCGCCGACCGTGCCGAGCTCCACGGTCGACCCGGCCGGCACGGCGAGCGAGACCACCGCGCTGCGGTGCCGCCCCTTGTGGTCGAACCACTTCAGGAACCCGTGCCAGGGCAGGTCCTCGTAGGCGACCGTGAGGATGCCGTCCTTCTGCGTCACATTGAGCGGCGGGCCCTCGATCGCGGAGACCTCCAGCCGCGCGGTCGGTTCCTCGGTGCCGACGACGTTGACGGTGCCGTTGACGATGCGCACGCTGAGCGCCGTCACCGGGTCGTCGAAGGTGAGCTTCTTAGGCTCGGCGATGGCCCACGTCGACACAGGCATGAATCTGACCTCCCGGGAGCGCGCCGTGACGCAACATATCGCGTCTCTTGAAGAACACGATATATCGCGGCTTGAGGAAGTCAAGGGAGGGTGGGCCGGCCTGGGTCGATCAAATAGCTCCAAATATGGGCAAATTGCCCTACGGTGTGGGGCATGAACGCGACATCACCCGTGGGTGCGCTATTGCACTGCCGGGCCGAACCCGACTCCGTACGGCCGGTGGCCCATCTGCTGCGCGAACGCATGCTGCTCGCGCCCGCGGGTGACGGGTGGAGCGTCCTCGTGCCGGAGGGAAAGCCCTGGCGGGACGGGGAAGAAGGGGATCAGCCGGTCGACAGTGTGGTGGGCGGCTGGGCCACCGCGCTCTCGGTCGGCTCCACCTGGCCGGTTCTCGCGCTGTGGTGGGACGGAGACCGGGCCGGCTGCACGCTCGCGTCCGACTTCCGACGGCCCGTCGGATACGTCTGGCTGGCGGACGGGACTCCGGCGGGTGAGGACGAGGCGATGCGTACGTTTGCCACGCGGCTCGGGCTCGACCCCGTCCTGGACATCCAGCGGCTCGAAACGCTGACGCGCCCGGATCCCCACGCGGACGCCCGCACCCGGCTGCGCGGTCTTCACGCACTCACCCGCATCGGACTGACCGTTCCTAGCCAGTGTGCATGAGTGAGTCCTGGACCCACTGTTGCGTACTGGGCGCATCCCGAACGGTGTTGGATGCGCTGGGTTCCCGCTTTCGCGTCCCGTTCGGTGACGGCCCTCCGGGGGGCCGGTCCGTTGTGGGTGGGCGGGTTCCCTCACGTCCTCGGGTGCCTGGTCCGGCCTGGGCGGTCCGATGCCCCGCACGATCGCTCCGGTCGTGTGGGGGCGGTGCCGTCCTTCGCCGTATCGGGTGTCCGAGGGCGCGTCGTCCGATCGCGATACCGGCGGCATCGTGACGGGACATGGTGCGGTGGGGGGTGGCCAGCGGTTTCTGCCAGTGCTGGGCACCCCACTGGGAGGTGTAGGCGGGGTCGACCGCGACAATGCTCAGGCCGTGTTCGGCGGCCATGGAGACCAGCCGGGCCTTGAGTTTCCCAGTCGGGATGCCGGAGATGAGCTGCCGGAACCGTTTCCGGCGGCCGTGTTTCTCCCGGGTCTTGTCGGCGGTGAAGTCGAGGTCTTCGATGCCGATCGCGGCGACACCGGCCTGCTTGGCCCAGTTGATCAGGCGGGTCAGCGCGTGGCGGATCTGTGCGTCGCGGTGACCGGCGGTCCCGGACAGGTCGTAGGGGAAGTGGTGCGGGTCGCCGATGGGGTTGCCGTGCCGGTCGAGGTGGTAGGCGGCGAAGTGGTCGGCGTTGGTGTCGACGCCGATCATGCCCCGGGCGCGTGCGGTTTCCAGCGGGATGGCCTTGGTGATCGCACCCGCGATCCGCGACGACGACAGCGGCGTCAGCTCCCGCTTACGCGCCGCCCAGCTGTCCGCGCCGTGCTTCACCCCATCCGCACAGCGGGCCTTGAGATCACGCGAAGCCAGACGGCCCTGATGCTCACCGACCGCACGCAGCACCTTCTCGTCCTCGGGAGTGAGGTGCTTGAGCCGGTCCCGGATTGCCACCCCGCAAGGCCCGGGCACCACGAAGGACCCGGCCAACTTCCTCACACCACCCACCGCGTTACCCCCTCCCTCCAGGCCGGGCACCCCCCACCCAGCCCAACGAGCAGCAGCCGCCAAGGTCACCCATTCGACCCCAGAACCCCCGTTCCCGCCCTCGCCAACCCGCTGACGGGACTCACTCCCGCTCGCTACAACTCACGTCAACGCAGCAAACCAACAGCAGCTCGCAACCCTCCCGGCCGGCCTCGATCCCGGCGAACCCGCCGATCGGCTGCACGCCGCGGCCGGCAGCAGGCCCGGGTCGGAGCGGATCGCCTGGGCGGGCTGGCGCGACGCAGTGAAGATCGAACTCGACGCGGTCGAGAGCGGCAGACTCGGCCCGTGGCTGCTAGGGCGTGTTTCGAAAGTCCCGCCTGCGGGGCGGCGTCTGGCACGCACGCTCGCTGCGTTGTCGGGCCGCCCCGGTACGCCCAGTATCGGGGCGGCCCTCCGCCTTGCGATCGTCACCGCGATCGCGGCCGCCGGGTTCGATGTACTGCCTGGACCGCCCAAGCCCGCCAAGCCCAGCCTGCTG
>NZ_JBFBCG010000169.1:0-6244 GCF_040683105.1 Streptomyces sp. NPDC051020
GGGCCCCTCCCATGCCTTTCGGGCCATGGGGGAGTCGTCGACCGACGACAACGCCGCCAGGCGCCGCCCATCGGCACGCGACGCCGCCCCACCTACGTGCGCGGCCTCTAAGCCACGGGCGTCCCATTGCGCGACGCGGGTACGTCAGGGGCGTCCGACAGTGCCCCGACCGGCAGGTCCGCCAGACCGAGCTTTCGTGCCGAGTCCAGCAGCTGGCGGACCTGTCCGGCATCCGCACCCGCTCCCGGCGCCGCCAGCATCCGCATCAGCAGCGCCGACACCGTCAGGTTCTGCACATCGCCCGTCGAGACCGACCCGAGCACCCGCGTCAGGTCGTCGGTGAACGACGACGACCCGTTCAGCCACGGTCCTGCGAGTGCCTTCGCGGTGTCCGAGTTCTTCACGAAGCCGTCCACGCTCTTGCCGAGCGAGATGGACGAGACGAGCCGGTCGAAGAAGACCGAATCCCCGCCGACGATGTCGATGTCCGCGTTCTCCAGACCGGTGGCCAGAACCGTCGCCTGCGCCTCGGCGACCTGCCGCTGCACATCGAGTCCGGCCAGCCGGATCTCCTTCTCGGCGGCGAGCCGCAGCCGGTACTCCTCGTGCCCGCGCGACGCGTCGTCCAGCGCCGCCATCGCAGCCGCCTTCTCCGTGAGCCCGGCCGCCTCCGCCTTCAGCTTCTCGCCGATCATCGCCGCGTCCGCCGTGGCCTGCGCCTGCGTGCCCTCGGCTGTGGCGAGAGCCTTCAGCCGCGCACCCTCGGCCTCGGCCTTGAGCCGGGCGGACGTGGCCCCGGCCTCGGCGAGACCGGTCTTCTCGATGACATCGGCCGCCGCCTCCCGTACCTGCACCTCGGCAAGTCCGGGCGCCGCGGACTCCGCCTGGACGCCTTCGGCGAGCCGCAGCTTGGCCCGGGCGTCGAGGTCCGCGCTCTTCAGCCGGGCCTCGGCGAGGGTCAACTGCTCCGCCGCCCGGTGCGTGGCCGCCGCCTCGGCCGCCTCCGCCGCCTTGATGTCCTTGACCAGCTTCTCCTGGGCCTCCGCCTCGGCCGCGATGATCACCGACCTGCGGGTGCGCTCCGACTCCTCGACCGACCGCAGCGTCTTGATGGACTCCTCCTGCTCGGCGACCGTACGGTCCACCGCGATCCGCTCCCGGATCACATCGGCGACCTCGCGGCGCTCGGCCTCGACCTCCTTCGTCGCGGCGATCCGGTTCAGCTCGGTCTGCCGTTCGCGTCCGATGACCTCGATCAGCCGGTCCTTCTCGATGCGCTCGTTCTCCACCGCGATGACCCGCTCACGGTTCTTCTGCGCGACGGCGATCTCCCGCGCCTGGTTCTCGCGCTGGATGCCGAGCTGCTCCTCGGTACGGATGAACGCGGTCTGCGCGCCGAGCCGTTCCTCCTCCTGGACCCGGGCGGTGGCCGCCTCCTCGCGGGCCCGCAGCGTCTCGACCTCGCGCCGCTGTTTGATCTCGGCCTCGGCCTGCCGGCGCTCCAGCTCCAGGATGGTCTCGCGGGCGTCGACGTTCTGCCGGGTGATCTCCTTCTGCTCGGTGCGCTGGTATTCGTTCGTGCGCACGTGCTCGATCGCCGTCAGCTCGGTGATCTTACGAATGCCTTGCGCGTCGAGGATGTTGGCGCCGTCGAGCTGCGCCATCGGCGTCTGCTCCAGGTGGTCGATCGCCGCGTCGTCGAGGTGGTAGCCGTTCAGGTCGGTGCCGATGACCCGGATGATGCGGTCCCGGAACTCCTCGCGCTTGGTGTAGAGATCGACGAAGTCCAGCTGCTTGCCGACGGTCTTGAGCGCCTCGGCGAACTTCGCGGCGAAGAACTCCTGGATGGCGGCCTTGTCGCTGGCCCGCTCGGTGCCGATGGACTGGGCGACCTTGATGACGTCCTCGACGGTCTTGTTCACCCGTACGAAGAAGTTGATGTGGATGTCGGCGCGGATGTTGTCCTGGCAGATCAGGCCCTCGCGCCCGGTGCGGCGCAGCTCGATCGTCTTCACCGAGATGTCCATGTACTCGGCCTTGTGCAGCACCGGCAGGACCACGGCTCCGGTGAAGGTCACGTCGACCTTCTTGGTCTTGGAGATGATCAGGGCCTTGCCCTGTTCGACCTTGCGGAAGAGCCGGCCGATGACGAGAAGCAGGGCGATCGCGATGAGCAGGACCACGGCGACGAGCACACCGAAGCCCAGGGAGATGGCGTCCATGACAGTCCTTGGCGGCTGGTGAGGATGGTGAGAAGTGCGGTGCCCGGCGGCGCGGGCGGCTCAGCGGGTACGGCGTCGAGTGCGTGGCAGCGGCCGTGGGGGCTCCGGCGGTCCCGGGTCGAGCGTCACGTCGTACGGCGAGACCCAGAAGAACTCGCCCTCGTCGTCGTACGCGTACAGGAGCCCCGCACTGCCCGCCGTGAACGCCGCCTCGTCGCTCTGCCGCAACAGCCTGACCTGCACCATCGCGGTCGAACCGTCGGCCGCCACGACCTCGGCCTGGCCGAAGTCGGAGCTGACGGAGCCGGTACGGACGGTGCAGACCCGGCCGAGGAAGTCCTGCCGGGACGGCGGGAGTTCGGCCGGGAAGTGGCGCCGGTAACGGCTGATGAGGACCCGGACCACGGCCCAGGAGATCAGCAGCGCCCCGGCGAGCACGGCACAGGCGAGCGCGGCCCGGGCGGTGCCGGTGACCGCGCTGCGGAGCAGCAGGACGGAACCGGTCAGGCTGGTGAACCAGGCGACGACGACCATCACGGACACCGAGACGGTGACCGGCACACCGCCGATCCCGGCCAGGTCGGTGTCGAGGTCGGCGTCGAAGGAGTGATGGTCGGCCGCGCCCGCCAGGACCAGCAGCCAGAAGCAGATGACGACGATCAGAGCGGCGCCGAAGAGGACGGTGGGGAAGGAGGATGCGGCTCTCAGGAATTCCTGCATCGGCCCACTCCCCCTGCCTGTCGGTGGGGGTGCGGTGGAGGGGACGTCCGGCGGTGACTCCGGTGCCGCGGCGCCGCCTGCATGCGGCGCCGCGGCTACCGGGTCGTCCCCCCCGTCCCCGTATCCCCCGTATTCCCCCGTGTTCCCCCGGTTGGTGCTGGGTCAGATCATGACAGCCGACGTCGTCGTATCGCACTGCCGGAATCCGGCAATCTTTCTACGTCCTTGATGCCGGGCACCGACACCTGCTCATATGGGGTGAGTGGGTGTCAGTGACGCATCAAAACTGGAGGCATGGGCGTGCCGGAGCCGCAGATTCCCGACGAGTATCTGGGGGAGTATGCCCACATCCTGGAGGAGGTCGCGGCGACCGGCCGCCGGCTGACCCGCGACGAGCTGGACGCCCGCCGCGCCCTGGGCCGGGAGGCGGCCGACGCAGGATTCCAGCTGCGCGCCCTGATCGGTCTGCATCTGGCGGCGACCCGCACCGCCTGGCCGCGCGCCACAGCCGCGCACCCCGAGTCCACCGACTGCGTGCTGGCCGCGGTCGAGCAGGCTGTCGACGCGTTCGCCGAGGGGTTCGAGCGCGCCCAGCGGCTCACCGTGCGGCGGGAGGAGGCGGCGCGCCGCGAGTTCATCGACGACCTGCTGTACGGGCGCAGCGACCTGGGCCGGCTCGCCGAGCGGGCCACCCGCTTCGGGCTGCGGCTGTCGCGCGCCCACGCGGTCGCGGTGGCGACGGGCCCGGAGGCGTATACCGAGACGGACGCGGTGCCCCGCATGGTGGAGGCGGCGCTGCTCGCCCGCTTCGACGGCCGGAAGATCCTCCTCACGACCAAGGACGGGCGCCTGGTCTGCATCGCCCCGGGCGCCCAGCCGGACGTCCTGCGCTATTTCGCCAAGCAGGCGCATGCGGCGACGGACGGCGGCATGGTCGCGGTCGGCCGCCCGCACCGGGGTCCGGGCGGCGTCGTCCAGTCGTACGACGAGGCGCTCGACGCGCTCGATCTGGCGGACCGGATGGACCTGGAGGATCCGGTGCTGTACGCCGCCGACCTGCTGGTCTATCCGGTGCTGACCCGGGACCGGCAGGCGATGGCCGATCTGGTGCGCAGTGAGCTCGGCCCGCTCCAGAAGGCGCGAGGCGGCGCGGAGCCCTTACTGAAGACGCTCGCCGCCTACTTCGACGCGGGCTGTGTTGCCGCCGAGACGGCCCGCCGGCTGGCGTTGAGCGTGCGGGCGCTCACCTACCGGCTGGAGCGCATCCATCAGCTGACCGGCTCCGACCCGTCCGACCCGATGCACCGCTACACACTGCAGACCGCGGTGATCGGCGCCCGACTGCTGGACTGGCCCGCCAAGGAACTCTGACGGCCCAGCCGGGACCGGGCGGCTCCTCAGGGTTGTACCTGCCGTCCCTGACGGGCGTACGACGACAGCTGCGGCACCTCGCCGCGTTGGCGGAGCGCCCGGATACGCCTCGTTCGAGGAGCCCCTCCGCCTTGCGATGCACCGCATCCGACGCCGCGGGCCGTCCACCACCGGGGACGGGGGGACAGCCCTGAGAGGAGCTCACACCATGGGCGCCCATTCCCACATGCGGGGATGCGGACCTGCCTTTAGCGTGGGTCCGGGGGATTTCGGAGGTGCGCACCGAGGGAGACCCGGACCATGGCTCGTCACTCACGTCATGCGCGGGAGCCTGTCGAGGGGGAGCCCTCCGTGAGCGGCGCGAGAGCGACTGCCACCTCCCCGTCGTCCCGCCCCGCATCCGACCGTGAGCGCGGTCCGTCGCACCGGTGGTGGGTGTTGGCGGTGATCGGTCTGGCCCAGCTGATGGTGGTGCTGGACGCCACCATCGTGAGCATCGCCCTGCCCTCCGCCCAGCAGGACCTCGGCTTCTCCGACGGCAACCGCCAGTGGATCGTGACCGCGTACGCCCTGGCCTTCGGCTCACTGCTGCTGCTCGGCGGCCGGATGGCCGACCTGGTGGGCCGCAGGATCGCCTTCCTGACCGGTCTGGTCGGTTTCGCGGTCGCGTCGGCGATCGGCGGCGCTGCCCCAAGCTTCGAGGTCCTGGTCTTCGCCCGCGCACTCCAGGGCATGTTCGGCGCGCTCCTCGCCCCGGCCGCGCTCTCCCTCCTCACCACGACGTTCACCGTCCCGAAGGAGCGTGCCAAGGCGTTCGGGATCTACGGCGCGATCGCGGGGACGGGCGGCGCGGTGGGGCTGCTGCTCGGCGGGGTCCTCACCCAGTACCTGAACTGGCGCTGGTGCCTGTACGTGAATCTGCTGTTCGCCCTGGTCGCCTTCCTCGGCGGCATCCGGCTGCTCACCGCCGGTGCCCCCGCCGCCCGCCCCCAGCTTGACGTCCCGGGCACCGTCCTGGTCTCGGCGGGACTCTTCTGCATCGTGTACGGATTCTCCAACGCCGAGTCGCACCCCTGGGGTTCACCGGACACCTGGGCCTTTCTGCTGGCGGGCGGTGTGCTCCTGGCGGCGTTCGCCTGGTGGCTGACGCGGGCCGCGCATCCGCTGCTGCCGCTGCGGGTGGTGCTGGACAGGAACCGCGGGGCGTCGTACCTGGCGATGTTCATCGCCGGCGGCGGCATGTTCGGCGTCTTCCTGTTCCTCATGTACTACCTGCAGAAGACCCTGTACTACTCGCCGGTGACCACCGGTCTCGCCTTCATCCCGATGGTCTGCTTGATGATCGTGACGTCGATGACGACGACCAATGTGCTGGTGCCGCGCTTCGGCGCGAAACCGATCGTGCCGCTCGGCATGGGCATCGCCGCGGCCGCCATGGTGTGGATGACCGGCCTGGACCTGACGAGCAGCTATCTCACCTATGTGTTGCCCGCCCTGCTCGTCCTCGGCCTGGGCCTCGGCGCGATCTTCGCCACGGTGATGAACCTGGCCACGTACGGGGTGGCCGCCCGCGACGCGGGTGTGGCCTCGGCGATGGTCAGCACCAGCCAGCAGGTGGGCGGTTCGATCGGCACGGCGCTTCTGAACACCCTCGCCACCAGCGCCGCCATGGACTACCTGTCCGACCGCCCGGTGACTCCTGCCAATGCCGCCCGGGCCCAGCTGCAGAGCTACTCCACCGCGTACTGGTGGTCGGCGGGCTTCTTCCTCATCGGGCTGGTGGTGACGGCGGTCCTGTACCCCAGGGGCGCCCCCCGGACCCAGGTGGTGGAGGAGTCGGCCCCGGTCCGCGCCTGACGACCGGGCCGGCTCCCCCGGACCTCGCAGGACCCCGCCTCCGTGCCGCGTATGCATCGCGGCACGGAGGCGGG
>NZ_JBFBCG010000170.1:0-6062 GCF_040683105.1 Streptomyces sp. NPDC051020
GGAGATCACCCGAGCCCCATCCAGCACGCCAGTACGGATCACGGCCACACGAACGAGTGATCGCGAAGCAGGGGAAGAGGGACTTAACGACCTCTCAGCCGTCGGACAACGCCCGTGCGTCGGCCGAGGTGGCCCCGCACGGGATCAAGGTCCTGATTGTCGAACCCGGATCGTTCCGGACCGGGTTTGCCGGGGGAGGCGTACTGCGCCAGACCGCGGTCATCCCCGCGTACGAGGAGTTGGTCGGCCCGGTCCGTACCAACCTTCCCGGCTCGGACGGCAAGCAGGAGGGCGACCCCGACAAGGCAGCCGCGGTGATCCTGGCCGCGCTGGCCGCCGAGAGGACACCGATGCGGCTGCCGCTTGGCAACGACGCGACCGACGCGGTCTTCGCCGCCCTCGACACCGCCCGCGCCGAGACAGCGGCCTGGGAGAAGGTCAGCCGCAGCACGGGCTTCGACGACTGAGCGCGAGCCACAGGACCGAGGAGGGGCGGGCCAGCCGCCGCCTGGCAGACGGGGCTTTCGAAACACGCCCTGGGGCGGACATCCGACGGCAACCCGCTCCGTCGCCGATGGACGGAGCGGCGCGCCGATCCGTCAGGCGCGCCACTCCGCCGTACGATCCGGGGATGCCTCGGCCAGCGCCTTCGCGATGGTCTCGGCGTCGCCCTGGTTGCCGTAGACGGGCGTGCCGGGCTGCTGGCGCCACGACTCGTCCAGGCCGCCCGCGTCCACCGTGTCGAAGCCCAGCTCGTCGATGAGGTCGCGCACGGTCTGCTTGGCGGCCGTGTCGTCACCGGCGACCGGCAGGGCCTGACGGCCGGGGCTGCCCTTCGGGAGGGGCTTGGAGAGGATGTCCTCCGCGTACGTCCCGTTGAATGCCTTGATCACCGGGTGACCGATCTGCTCCTCGGTCCACCTGCTCTCCGGCAGGCCGTCCTCGATGGCGGCGATACGGCCATCTCGCTGCTGCGGGTAGTAGTTGCCGGTGTCGATGACGACCACGCCCTCCGCCGCCCCGTCGAGGAACCCCGCGGGCAGGCCGGGGACGGCCTTGACCGGGATGGTGACGACGACGACGCGCGCCCCTCGTGCCGCCTCCGCCACGGTGACCGGGGTGGCTCCGGTCTCCTCGGCGAGCGCCGTGAGCGTCTGTGGACCACGGGAATTGGCGACGGAGACCTCGTGACCGAGCGCGGTGAGACGCCGGGTCAGGTTGCCGCCGATGTTGCCCGCTCCGATGATGCCGATCTTCATGGATCCGACCTTCCGATGGTGCCTGCGAAGTGCAATGCCGTCTTGTCGTTCCACCAACTCGCTGATGCGGAGACCTATTCCGGGTGGCCGGAAGAACGTTCCCCCTGGAGAGGAACGGATGGGAACCGGCGGCTGCGGGCACGTACAGAGAGAGAAACGGAACCACAGAGCCCACTTGAAGGCGGTGCCCATGCTGCATGGCGTCGATGTCAGCTCGTATCAGTCGTCCTTCGACACGGACGGAATCGACTTCGTTTTCATCAAGGCCACCGAGGGCAGTTCGTACGTCAATCCGCACCTGTCCGCACAGGTCAAGCGAGCCCGGGACGCAGAATGCGTGGTCGGCTTCTATCACTTCCTGTGGCCGGGAAACCTCACCGCGCAGGCAGAGTACTTCGTGAGCAAGGCCCCGGAGAAGGCAGGCGATCTGCTCGCCGTGGACTGGGAAGTGACCGGTGACGGAACGCGGGCGAGCAATGCCGAGAAGGACCGCTTCATCCGCGAGGTCAAGCGCCTGAGGCCGCACCACCGGGTCCTGCTCTACTGCAACCGGCATTTCTGGCTGAACTACGACACCACGTCGTATGCCGGTGACGGTCTGTGGATCGCCGACTTCGTGACCGCCGGACATCCCCGTATCGAGGCGCCCTGGCGCATCCATCAGTACGCCGACCACCCGCTTGACAAGGACCTGGCCGCCTTCGCCTCGCGCAGCGCCATGCGCACCTGGGCGCAACCATGACCGCGGCCTGTCTCAACGGCGGGCCGCGCCTATGGCCGGCCGCGATCGCCGGACAAGCGCATATCGAACATTCGGAATGATCTGTTCCGAGGAGGAGGAGGAGGTCCCTGAAAGCCGCTGTTGTCCGCGGCTTTGCCGAACCCCTCGTCGTCGAGGAGCGGCCAGTACCGACCCCGGCCCGGCACCATGTTCTGGTGCGGATGGAGACCTCCGGGCTGTGCCACACCGACGCTCATGCCGAGCAGGGCGACTGGCCGGCCAAGCCGAGCCCGCCGTTCCGCCGTCCGGGTGACATCAACTCCTCGATCGATGAGGTGCTGAACGGCAAGGTGTCGGGGTGCCTGGTCTCGCGGCTGGCCGAGCGAGACCTACGGCTGTGGCACATGGCGTACTTTCCGTGCTCGTCGACTTCGGTCCGCATGTGCAAAGGGAGTTGGCGTCCGGACTTGCGATCGACCGCAGTGACATCGTGAAGGTCGTGGACGCCCTCGCGGTCGCAGGCCTGGTGGACCGCGCCCGCGACGCCGGCGACCGGCGCCGCGTCATCGATACACCGACACCGGCGGGCCGGTCCGTGCTCGCAGAGATCCAGTCGGACACCCGGAACGTGCAGGAAGCTTCTTGCGCCGTTGACCGACGGCGAAGGCACGCAGCTGGAAGACCTGTTGAGGCGTTTCTAGGTACACATCAACCATGAAGAGGACGGACAACGGCCAAGTCGCTGACCGAATGCAGGGTTCCGGTGCGGCAGACTTCTCCGGTGACCTCAGCAGCTCAACCGCCCCGCGACCGTGCGCTCGGGCGCGGCATCACCACTCTCATCCCGCAGGCTTCGAGCGTGACCCCGGCGGAGCAGGCGGCCGCGGTACTGGCCGGAATGCGGAGCGTTCCGGTGCGCATCGGGGTCCTCCAGGCGGCCGTTGTGCTCCTGGAGGAGCGTGTGCGTACGACAGAGGACGACACGGAGCGTCGGGCGGCGGCCACGACCGTGGCCATGCTCCGCGGTGCGATCGCCCAAGCGGGCTGAACCGCCACCGCGGGCAGTCCGGTGCGGATCGGTTGCGCCGCTCACTCCGGCCATGGGGAGCCGAGGATCGTACGGACGAAGTCGCCGCGCTCGAAACCGGGCACATAGTGCTGCAGCACATCGGCCTTCACATTGCCGAAGGTCGTCTCCGGTTTTGGCCGGATCCCGTCGGTGAATGCAGCGAGAATGCGCCGCTTGAAATCCGGCCGGGGATGCAGGGCGACGATCTCCGCCCGGTCGGCCTCCGGGATCTCCTCGTAGCCGATACCGAGCACGTCGTATTCGACCCCAGCCGTCACCAGAGCTACTTCCGGCTCCATGAACTGCGGGATACCAGGCGTCGTGTGCAGCGCAATGGCGGTCCATACGCGCCGGATGCTGTCCTCCGGCACATGGTGCGACTGGAGGAATCGCCGGGCCTCGTCCGCGCTGTCCACCTCGAACCGCCGGCCGCTCCCGTGGAAGCGCTCGCCGAGCCCGAGGTCGTGGAAGAGAGCGCCGATGTAGAGGAGTTCGGGATCGAAGCTCAGATCGCGACGGCGTCCCTGCAGGGCGCCGAACCAGAAGACGCGCCGTGAGTGGTGGTAGACGAGATCGCTCGTGGTGTCCCGGACCAGCTGGTCCGCTTCCCGCGCGATTCCGGTGTCCGGCGCACGGATACCGGCTACGGAGGACGGTGCGATGGTCACTGTCATTCACCTGCACTCTCTTGTGAGTGGACAGCCATTGGCCCGACCTTCCGTGTTCGCCGGTGGAGCCGCAACCCGGGCAGCGTGGCGAGAGCACGCCGAGGACCTGGGGGAGACCCCTGATGCCAGCTGTTGGCATGGACCTGATAGGGATCGAACTCGGTCCGGCCTCCGCCGCGGACGGGATGGTTCTCGGACGCCAGTCCTGGAGGCCTCGGCGAATCCGGACCCTGGCGACTGCTGCGCCACTCCCCGTGCAGTGCCACCTTCGTCTCTGGTCCGCCCATGAGCAGCACGGACCTGTGCTGATCAGGAGATCCGTGCGGGGCACTGCGTCACGTGTCCTGCACGCGCCATCGACAGTTGGCGTATTAGCGTGGCAGCGATGGGGGCGGTCCGTACGACCAGGGAGATGCACGGATGGCCACGCTCGTCGCGGTGAATGTCGGGATGCCCCGGGATGTTCCCTGGAAGGGCCGAGAGACGCATACGGGTGTATGGAAGCACCCAGTCACGGGCCCGCGGATGGTCAGGAAGCTGAACATCGACGGAGACGGCCAGGGCGACCTCGCCGGTCACGGCGGACCGTACCGGGCTGTGCTGGTGTACCAGATGGACTCCTATCGGTACTGGCAGGAGTACCTGCACCGCAACGATTTCACTCATGGCCAGTTCGGCGAGAACTTCACTGTGGACGGCCTGCCCGACGACGAGGTGTGCATCGGCGACCAGTACCGCATCGGCGATGCGGTGTTCGAAGTCACGCAGCCCCGGGTGACGTGCTATCGCGTAGGTCTTCGCATGGACGAACCACAGATGCCCGCCCTGCTGGTCGCCCATGGACGCCCCGGCTTCTATCTGAAGGTGCTGGCCGAGGGGGTCGTCCAGGCCGGAGACGAGATCGTCAAAGTCTCCACGGGGCCGGAAGCCATGACCGTCGCGGAGATCGACGCCGTCCTCTACAGACCCGGGCGTTCGCGCTCTCAGGTGGAGCGGGCGCTCCGCATTCCCGCGCTCAGCCCCGGCTGGAAGACGTCCATGCAGTCGCTCCTGGACGACTACGACTCGAAGGGCTGGTCAACAGGCAATACGGGAGGCAATACGGGCCTGACTTCCGCCGCGAGCAGCCCGCCGCCGGCCTGGCCGGGCTTCCGCCCCCTGGCAGTCACGCGCATCGCCCCCGAAAGCAGGAGTATCTTTTCCCTCACTCTCTCCGCCACCGACGGCAGTCCGCTTCCACCAGCGCTGCCAGGCCAGTTCGTCACCGTCAGGATGCGTCCCGACCCGCAGGGCGCGCCGGTTGTTCGCAGCTACTCCCTGTCCGGGCGCCCGGGGGGCGCAGACTACCGGATCAGCGTCAAGCAGGAACCCCATGGCGTGGGCAGCAGCTACTTGCATCAACACGTCGTGGTCGACGACGTCCTCGATGTGGCTGCTCCGCGAGGCACGTTCACCCTCGACAACAACGAGGCAGCCATCGTGCTGGTCTCCGCCGGCGTCGGGGCCACCCCGGTACTCGCCATGCTCCATGCACTGGCCGACAACCGTGATCGCCGAGCGGTGTGGTGGGTGCACGGAGCCCGGGACGGCGCCGAGCATCCTTTCGCCGACGAGGTGCGCACCCTGATGTCACGCCTGCCGTCCGGCCGACGGCATATCTCGTACAGCCGCCCACGCGACGACGACCGTCTCGGCGACGACTACACCTCCGCCGGTCGGCTCACCGCCCAGCTTCTCGAGGGCCTTGGAATCCCGGAGGACGCCAACGCCTACATCTGCGGTCCCGCGGCGTTCATGGACGACATGACACAAGCACTGGTGGACTGCGGCCTGGCCCCTGGGCGGATCCACACAGAGACCTTTGGATCCGTGACCGCGTTGACGCCCGGAGTGGTTCCGACCGATGCACCGGCTCCCCATCTGCCCACCCATCCGCCCGGACCGGCTACCGGCCCCTCCGTCACTTTCGCCCGCAGCAGCCTGACCGTTCCCTGGGACCCCGGCTACGGCACACTCCTGGAACTCGCCGAGGCATGCGACGTCCCAGCGCGGTGGTCGTGCCGCACCGGTGTCTGCCACACGTGCGAGACGGCAGTCGTCTCCGGCGGTGTCGACTACTCTCCTGACCCCATCGACCTGCCGGCCGAGGGCAACGCGCTCATCTGCTGCTCACAACCACCCGCGGATCTCATCCTCGATCTGTGACTTCCTCCGCGTCGAACAGCAGATGATCTGCTGACCAACGGCTCTCTGAGCTCGGATCCACCGGCGTGATTCCCGGTTGATCGTTTCGGGGTCGGGCAGGCCGTTTCGGGGCTGGGCTGCGGATTCGGGCGTGGGGTGGC
>NZ_JBFBCG010000171.1:0-5921 GCF_040683105.1 Streptomyces sp. NPDC051020
CGCTGCGACGGCGACAACTGCACCGGCAGCGCGCCGGCGCGGGCCTGCGCCTTGACCGGGGTCTGGCTCGAGGTTCCGGCGGTGGCGACACCGGAAGGCAGCACGGCCGCGATCATCGCGGCGCCGGCTATCAACGCGCTCGCGGCGACGGTCTTTCGGGTAGATCGACTCACACGGAACTCCTTCTGCGGCGGCCGACTATGGACGGCCGGAGTCAGCCGGGCAGGCGGGGTTGTTGCCGCCCGGTAGAGCAGGAGGTACGAGTGGGGCAGATGGTGTCCGACGTGATCGCCGCATCGTGTGGTGCGTCACGTTCGTGGGGGGGCGTCTGCGGCGACTGGACGGAAGAGTGCCAGCTTTGACAGGGCCCGTCATGTACGCGGCGCCAACTTGGCCGGAATCTGTCGTGGATCGATCTGTGGTGTTCGTTGGAGTACCCGGCAGTAGAAAGACGTCACTTGAGCCTTCTGGTGGTCGGGCGTCCGGCCCAGCGGTAAAGCGGGGTGGCGCGCCGGATGACCATACGGAGCGTGACATGTACGACGCAGCTCAGGGGGTTTCACCGTCCCCTGCGGCGCTCTTCGGAGCCCTTGAAGCAGCCGGCTCCGAGTACGTCTTGGGCGAAGGCGGAGAAGGCCATCGTGGCCTGGGCGGATCAGTGCGGGTTGCGCTCGGACACCGCCCAGCCGGGCCGAAGCAGGGCCCCGAAGGGCCGCACCCCGGTGGTGAAGGTCAATGAGAGACTCATCGAGATCCTCGCCGGGCACCACCGGCTGCTCGTGCTCCAGCGCCAACTCGGCAAGCCCACGTTCACCGACACCGACCGCGCCGTTCTCGCCGGCCTGCTCCACCAACTCCCGATGGACAAGCTCCGGCACCTCCTGCTCCTGGTACACCCGGACACGATCCTGCGCTGGCAACGCGACCTTGAAGTTCCCCCGCTGAGATGGACAGCCTGATACTGGGACGGACGGTCCGGGAGAAAGCAGTTCCAGGTAGTGAGCAAGAAGAGCAACACGAGCAAGCGGTCTGCCGGGGCCGCCCGCCCGGGCCAGTCCTGCTCACGTCCCCCGGACGCGGGCAGGACTCTCGGTCCGTGCGTTTGCCTCACCGCCTCCCTTGGTGTCGGCCGTCCTTGCGGGGGCGTTCGAGGGTGAAGGTGTCCACGAGGGTGAGATCCGCGTATGGGCCGTCGAAGGTGTAGTAGGTGACGTGTATCCGGGTACGGCCGGTGCGGCGGTCGCCGGGGTCGACGTCGAATGCGGCGAAGCCGTGGGTGTGAACGCGGTCTTGGACGGCGCGCCAGGGGGCGTCTTCGGTGACGAAGACCGCTTTGCGGTGGCGGCCCTGCGTTTCCGTGCTCAGGTCGACGACGACTCGGCCCTTGGGCTCGTCGAACAGGTCATCCTGGGTGGTTGCGAAATTGCCGCCGCCCCCGATGATCATGTGCACGGTGCCCTTGCTGGTGTCGACGACATCGGTGCTGGTGGAGACCGGGATCGGGGTGAGGGCCTCGTTCGGCAGGGCGCCGCGGACCGGCAGTGAGCGCTCGTAGTAGTGCTCGTGCCCGCAGAGCACCAGGTCGACTTCGTACGTGTCGAAGAGCGGGCCCCATGCCTTGCGGATCCCGAGGTCGCTGCCGCTACCGTTGCGGCTGCTGGAGATCATCGGGTGGTGCATGAAGACGACGATCCAGTCGATCCCGTCGTTCCCGCGTGCCGCCTTCAGCTCCCTTTCAAGCCAACGGCGTTGTGCCCCCGCGGAGTATCCGTTCACATAGGTGTCGCCGCTGTCCTGGATCGCCACGTCATCATTGGCCAGGCTGATGAAGCGGACGGCGCCGACGGTGAATGCGTACCACAGACCCTGGGTCTCGGGACCGGCGGCGGCCGTCGACTCGGGCAGAGTGAAGTAGGTCTGGTAACCACTCACCCCCAAAGGGCCGTTGCCCTTCTCGTTCTCGCCGTTGCCGACGCAGGGCATCCACGGACGCAGCCGCGTCGAACGGCTGTTGCTGATGAACCAGTCCGTCCAGGTCGCGACGCGGTCCTGGCCGATGACGCCGGCCGAACCGGCATAGCACAGGTCGCCGTTCAGCAGATTGAACAGCGGATCGACCCGTTCCACCGCGGCCACGATGTCGGCAGAGGCCGGAGTGCCGGCCTGGCTGCTGGTGTAGAGCGGGTAGCGTCCCGCGGGCGAAGGGTAAGGGGAGTCTCCCGCAGGCCACTTGACGACCCGCCGCAGATTGGGCGTGCCCTGATCGCCGAAGCTGGTGAAGGTGAACGCGGAGCGACCGCGTGGCGCCGTGGTGAACGAACCGCTCTCCGGTGCAGCCCCGTCGTGCCCCGCCGAGTACAGGTAGGTGGTTTCCGGCCGCAGCCTGGTAAGGCGGGCGTGGTGGACGTACACCTCCTGCCCGGAGAGCCCGTCGCGGTAGGTGCGGGTCTCGGCGTCGATCACCTGCCCGTCGCCTCCCTCCGGGGAGCCGAGGCGCACCTGTGGGCGGCGTACGGACCGTGGGCTGATCCAGGAGACGGTCATCTCGGTGGCGGGATCGGCGCCGAACTGGAGGTGGAGCCCTGTCACGCCGGGCACGCCGAGGCGGCCCGGTGTGCGCTGGAGCAAGGGGTGCGGAGCGGAATGCGAACGGTCGGAGGCTTCAACGCTCCCTGCGGTGCCGAGTGCGGTGGTGGCCGCGGCAATCGTCGAACCGGTCAGGAGTGATCTGCGCGCTATCGGCATGTAACACCCTTGTGTAATAACGAAGTTTGTGATGTGACCCTAACAACGGCCGACCCGGTGATTCGAGTTGTCGCTGGGTTATCAGGTGGCAGGCGAGATGGAGGAACGCCTCGTGCATGTCTGCTCGTCGTTCCCAGTGCACGTGCAACCGGCGGAAGCCGTGCAGCCGGGCAAGGGTTCGCTCGACCACCCACCGGTGGACGCCCAGACCGCTGCCGTGCTTGGTGCCGCGCCGTGCGATGGCGGGCACGATGCCGCGGGCACGGACCTTGTAGCCGGTTGTCAGCTGTCAGTCATTGTCGCCGGAGGCCCCGGTCACGAAGTTCCTGGGTGCCGGCATCGTGCTGTCGGCGCCCTTGACGCTCTTCCAAATGGCCTCGTTGGAGATGTCCTCGGGGACCTGGTCGACGTCCGAGAAGTTCATCTTCGCCGACTGGGCGGCCATGGGGGCGTTGGCCGGGTTCAGCTGGTCCAGGGACTGCGACGGAGTGGTCGCGGTGAACGGCTCGAAGTCCGGCTTGTCCGTGAAGCTCTCCGTCATCGGGGTCGCCGCGGCGTCGTACTGCGTGAGCGGGCCGATGCCGGCAAGCAGCTCCATGGTCCGCATCATCGACACCGTGCTGTACATCGTGGAGTCGACCTTGCCGGTCTGGGTGTACGGGCTGACGACGAGCGCGGCGGTGCGGTGGGCGTCGACGTGGTCGGCTCCGTTCTGTGCGTCGTCCTCGGTGATGAAGATCGCGGTGTCCTTCCAGTACTTGCTGTGGGACACGGCGTCGACGATCCGTCCGACGGCCAGGTCGTTGTCGGCCACCATGGCCCTGGGGGTGGGCTTCCCGGGCACCGTGGCGTACGTGTGGTCGTTGCCCATCCGGACGAACTGCATCGTCGGCAGGTTGTCGTCGGCGACGTACTGGTTGAACTCCTTCATCCACGCGTCGACGCGAGCCTGGTCCTTGATGTCCATGTTCGGGCCGGCGAAGTCCGGGTCGCTGTAGGGGATGAGCCTGGGCTCGGTGGGCACCACCTGGGCGGGGAAGCCGGTGGACCACATGCCGTAGTTGCGGAAGGAAACGCCCGCGTCGTCGAGCCGGTCCCAGATCCGGGAGTCGCCGGTGATCTTGCCCGGGTCGGTGGCCAGGGTGTAGTGGGAGTCGTCGCCGCGGCCGCGGGCGCTGTAGGCCACCGGCCACAGGTGCTCGTTGTAGCTGTTGGACGCTGCAGCCGTCGCCCACATCCAGCCGTCGGAGGAGACCGCGCCGTCGGCGTAGAAGTTGTCCAGGGTGACGTACTTGCGGGCCAGTGCGCGCTGGTTCGGCGCGGACTCGTCGCCGAACAGGTTCAGGCTCGGGTCGCCGTTGCCCTTGCCCAGGGAGCCGTACATGTTGTCGTAGGTGCGGTTCTCCTTGACGATGTAGATGACGTGCTTGATCGGGCTCGGGTCGCCCGGCCGCGCCGGGATCACGCTGCTCGAGCCGGTCGAGCCGTTGCCCTCGAACCGGTCGTTCTTCCGCACCTGCTGGGTGTAGTGGGCCAGCTGGTCCTGGCTGGGCACCGGGATGCTCGAGAGGGTGCCCATGATCATGGACGCGGTGTACTGCGAGTCGTCGATTGGAGTGCTCGAGGTCGGGTTGGGACCGTTGGGGTTCGGCCCGGCGCCCAGGCCCTTGGCGTTGGTGACCAGCAGCCGCCCGTCGTGGGTGAGGGTGACGGTCGTCGGGTACCAGCCGGTGGGGATCAGGCCGGCGACCTTGTCCTGCTGCCCGGGCTTCTCGGCCAGGCGCACCACGGCCACGTCGTTGTTGCCGGCGTTGGCCACGTACAGGGTGCGGCCGTCGGGCGAAATGTCCAGCCCCTGCGGGCTGGTGCCGACCGGGGCGCCGGGGTAGGGAGCGAGGTCGATCGAGTGGGTGATCGAGTCGTCGGCCGGGTTGATGCCGATGATCTTGTCGGCGTCGGTGACCGCGACCAGGAGTTCGCCGGTGGCCGGGTTGCGGATGATCGCCGTGGGGTGGCTGCCGACCTGCAGGTTCTTGCGGACGGTGAGAGTCGCGGTGTCCACGGCCGAGACGGTGTTGGTGCCCCAGTTGGTCACGTACGCGCTGCCGCCGTCGGCCGACAGGCCGACGGCGAACGGGTTGGGACCGGTGGCGACCGTGCCGAGCACCCGTCCGGTCGCGGTGTCCACGGTGGACAGAGCGCCCTTGCCGTTGTCCGCGACGTACATCCGCGTGCCGTCAGAAGACAGAGCGATCCCCGCGGGGAACGAGCCCTTCGGCATCGTGATCGAGGTGCCCTCGGCGAGCTGTCCGCCCGTGAGGGTGTAGACGCGGATCTTGTCGTTGCCGCCGGCCGAGGCGTACAGCTTCGACCCGTCCGGGCTCCACGCCAGGCCGATGAACAGCGCCTGCGGGCGGCTGTAGTTGATCTGCTGGACGGTCTTCCCGGTCGCCGCTTCCACCAGGGACAGGCTCTGGGTCGCCTTGCCGTCGTTGCTGACCGCCAGGTACTTGCCGTCCGGGCTGAGGGCGGACCCGAAGGGCTTCTCGCCGAGCGGTGTCTGGTCGCCGGCCGGCGTGACCCGCCAGCCGTACGTGGTCACCGAGGTGCCGTCCGGCTGCGGACCGGCGTAGTCGGGCAGAACCGCCGCTGCGGCCGCCACACTTGACGTACCGACCAGCACGGCTGCGGCGGCTGCCCGCCAACGCCAACGAACCTTGCGCATAGATGCTCCCGGGGAGGAAATGATCTTGACGCGGTCATGCTTCAGTGGAAAATCAACGCCTGAATGAACAAAACATCAAAGAATCAAAAAACTGGAAGGTTGCGGTTGAGCAGTAGGAGACTGGTGTGGGTTCGAAATTGAAAAAGGAAAGAGTGCGCGGGTCGCCACGGAGATGAATTCTGGGGAACCTCTGTCGCTTGCGAGCGAGAACGCGGGAATGAGGAAGGGGAATTCACTTATAGCCCTTCTCCACTTCTTCAGATGTTTTGGATTTGTTTATCACCTGGGTCAAACGACCCTAAAGGGGCAGGTTTGCGACCACGCTCGGGTGACTGTGTCGCTTTGTACCCATGCTCGACTCTGCTGCCCAATTCGTTCAGGCGGAGAGTCGGTAGTTGAGTCGTTCGAGCCGGCTGTGGCGGGTGCGGTCGAGGGGGCCGGTGGTCCAGTG
>NZ_JBFBCG010000172.1:0-5674 GCF_040683105.1 Streptomyces sp. NPDC051020
CACCTGTACCGGCTGATGTTCACCTACCCCTCGGGCGACGCGGACACGATCCGCGCGGCGAACGAGGCGGCCGATCAGGCCCAGAACGAGTTCCTCGCCGCCGTCCGGGAAGTGGTCGGCACCGATCGCACCCGCCGGGTCGCCCCGCTGCTGCTGACCAGCGTCCACGGCATCACCGACATGGAGGCCAACGGCCATTTGTCCCCGGACAAGTGGCACATCACCGCCGACGAACTCGTCGCCACCCTGGTCTCCATGATCGGGCAGCAGGCCGACCCCCGGTAGGTCCCGCACGGAACGGCACCCCGCACCCCCGCCGCAAACACCCCGACGCGCCCCCGGCCCCGCGCGAGCCGCTTCAGCTCGTGGACGGTGACGATGACCGGCGTCTCGGGGGCGGCTTCCTTGAACTGGCGGGCCAGGGCGAGCGCCTACTCCAGTTCGGGGCGCACCTTCACGCGGGTGCTGATCTGCTCCTTGAAGACCTTGTGGCACTCCGCGCGGTGGAGGGCTTCGAGCTGGCTCGCCAGCTCCTGTCGGGCGGTCGACGTCCTCGCGTACCCGATGCGGACCGGGCGCACGGTGCGGGGCGCGGGGACGACGGCGAGCGCCGGGCCCTGCTTCCACGCGCGGCCCGGAGGTTCGCATGTCGTCGTCGATGACCGTCGGACGTCCGCCGTGGGTGCCGGTCGTCGGGGACGGGGATCTCCCGTTCCCGGATGTAGTTGCGCTCGATCTGTCCGGCGACGGCAAGCACGGCATCCCCTCGCTGGACGCCGGATACCGGATCTCCGCCTGGCAGAGAGGCCGGTTCGGCTCTATGAGGCGCTGAGGGAGGGCAAGTTCGTACTGGTGGGCCGCGATGTCGCTGCGGTTGCAGCGCCGTGGGCGGGGCGGTTGGTGAGGGTCTCCCCGGCGACCGGTCTGCGCCCGACCCTATTGGTCCGGCCCGACGGTTATGCCGCGTGGGCGGCCGACGACCCCGACCCGGATGAGGTGCGCAAGGCCCTGACGCGGTGGTTGGGTGAGGCCGACCGACGGGAAGCGTAATCGGGCTTCCGGCTTCGTAGGCCTTTCACAGCAGGCGACGTCCTCCCGGTGCTGCCGGCTGAGGACGCCTGAGGCGGTCGTGGAAGCCCTTGCCCGGGGTACGCGGTTGGGTAACAAGGGACCGTTCGCCGTGCACGAGGCGATCCGCAAGGCCCTGCCCTCGCCCGAGCACGGTGAGGCGCTGTGGGAGCGTGCGTTCGGCCTCTACCGTGACGCGCTTTCTACCATGGGTCGTCACCTCCCCCCTCTGACTCCACCGCCCTGCTGCACGGTGGAGGAGACGGCGGACCTGATGTGGTTCTGGTTCGGCTCCAGTGGCTGGCGCGCTGGTGGTCGAGAACGACTCGTCGTGGGACCGAGTCGAGGCCTTCCTGTACCGAACCGCCGTCGCCACCCTGTACTGACACTGCCTATGGCGGCGCTGCCCGCAGGCCAGGGAGGGGGACCAGGGCGGTCCCGGGTGCGAGTGACCGCTTCATACGGAATCGTGGCAATGAAACGGCGGTTCCGCGGTACGGACGCGGGCCGCGCACCGGACGCAGGAGTGATCAACGGTGGCGAAACTGCTCTTCGTGCTGACCGGATCTCCCTACTGGACTCTCAAGGACGGCACCCGGCACGCTACCGGCTACTGGGCCGAGGAGTTCGCGGCGCCGTACAAGGCGCTCACGGAAGCAGGGCACCAGGTCGTGGTGGCCACTCCCAACGGCGTGGTCCCCAGCGTCGACATGATGAGCCTGCGCCCTGACATGGCGGGCAGTGCCCAGATCGCCCTGGAGTTGGAGGGCATCATCCGTTCCGCGGAGGAGATCCGGCGGCCGATTCAGCTGTCCGACGCTCGCCTGGAGGACTACGACGCCGTCTACTTCCCGGGCGGCCACGGTCCTATGGAGGACCTGTGGCTCAACGCCGACGCGGGTCGGCTGCTGACCGCGGCGCTCGCCTCGGGTAAGCCGCTCGCAGTGGTCTGCCATGCCCCCGCCGCAATGTTGGCCACCAGGGTGCGCGGGGTTTCTCCATTTGCCGGCTACCGGGTCACAGCCTTCACCAACGACGAGGAGAACGCCGTCGGACTGGCCTCCAGGGCTCGATGGCTGCTGGAGGATGAGCTGAAGGAGCTCGGGGTACAGTTCGAGCGCGGAGAGATCTGGAAGCCGTACACGGTGGTCGACCGCAATCTGTACACAGGGCAGAACCCAGCCTCCGCCAGCGCCTTGGCGCAGCAGCTGCTCAAGGTTCTGAAGTAGGCGGCAAACTCCGGAAGGCCTGGATGTAGGAGGGCTGGACGTTGGTGACGCCCGCCCGCAAACGTGCGGCCGGTGGCTGTCCGCCCGCTCCGGAGTGGGGTCGGTGGTAGTTGTAGTGGATGTTCCAGACCGCGATCGCCGCTGTACGGGCATCGTCGCTGGTGAACTCGCGAGCATAGAGAAGTTCTTCATCGACGATGCGGGCGAAGTCGCCTGATCGGTGGCAGGCGCCGTTGTCGGTAACGATCCGGTGGATGTGGTTGATGCCGTGAGCGGCGAACCAGACCTTCGCGCGGGCCAGGAACGCCGCTGCGGTGGCCCCCTTCTCATCCGGCAGCGGCTCGGTATAGGAAAGCCGCGAGAAGCCGTCGATGGCGGAGTGCAGGTAGACGTAGCCGCGTTTCGCACCTGCCGACTTCGCCCGGTCAGCGGCCTTGGCCTGGTCACTGTCGCGTCCGTGGATACGCCATCCGCCACCGTCGGGGATCCGGCCGACCTTCTTCACGTCCAGGTGAACCATGTGACCCGGCCAGCGGGCGACGATCTCCCCCGGCTTACAGTTGCTCTCGCCGCCGGGGTCGATGAACCGGCGTCTGCCGATCTGCAGGATGGCCCAGGCAGGTGTCGCGTTCGGGCTTCGGTGAGGAGTCGAGGATCGGTCGACTAGTCCAGCCTCACCGTGACGCCGCCACCGGTTGACCCACTTCGACGCACAAGCCCGGGAGATGCCCATCTCTGCCGCGACGTGAGCGATCGGGCGTGTCTGGCAGCGTCGAACCAGGCGTCGGCATCCTTCCATCGATAGCGGCGCGTTGCGGTGTCCCATGCCGAGCGCACTCACAGTCCGCGCTTCATTGCGCGGGTCGAAAGCGTCATGCCGATGATGGCGATCGCCACGGCTGCGGTGATGCCAGCGGCTACGGAGGTGCTGAGGAAGTAGCCGGCGAACAGGGTGCGGGCGGCGTCGACGATGTAAGTGATGGGGTTGATCGCGGCGATGGCAGAAAGCCACCTGGGGCCGGCGTCGACGGGGAGCAGGATGCCGGAGAGCAGCGTGATCGGGAAGATCAGCATCTGGGTGACGATCCAGAACAGATTGCCGCTGGGCCGGGAGGCGATGGCGAGGACGTAGGAGAACGCACTGAGTCCGGTGGCCAGAAGGGTCAGCAGGGCCATGGTGGCCAGGGCGCCGGGTACATGGAGGTCCATGCCCAGGGGGATCGCAATGATCGTCAAGAGGGCGGCTTGGGCGAACAGGGTGACGGTGTCTTTGCCGGTGCGACCGAGGATGATCGCGGTGCGACTGATCGGTGTGGCCCCGAAGCGTTCCATCTGTCCGCCGTTGAGTTCGGCCAGCATGCCGTGACCGGCTGAGAGCGGCCCCATCAGGCACATCATCACCAGGATGCCGGGCACGAACCACTGCCAGACGTCACCGTCACCTGCACCGGCAGCGTTTCCCAGGTTGGGGTCGGTGCCGACCAGCATCGAGCCGAACAGCACGAGGAAGAGCAGAGGCTGTCCCATGGCGAAGATGATGCTGATCGGGGACCGCAGTTCTGGGGTGGTCTCACGGGAGAAGACCGTGGCGGTATCCCGGAGTGCCTTAGGCGTCGGGTAAGGCATGAGTTGCTCCGATCTGCCCGTTGGCGGAGGGCTTGGCATCGCCGGTAACTTCGAGTCGGCGGCCGGTGAGATTGAGGAAGACGTCGTCAAGCGATGGACGGTGCACGCTGGCGCGGATGACGGGGATGGACTCGCGGTCCAGCCGTCGCAGGAAGGCTGGGAGTGCGGCGTCGGCATCGGCGATCCGCACGCTCACCGCCTGACCGTCCATGGCGACGTCGGCGACCCCGGCCAGCTGCCTGACGAGACCGGCTGCTGAGTGGGCGTCCTCGGCGCTGCCTGTAGTGAGGTGGATCCGGTCGCCTGCGAGGTCGGCTTTGAGGGTGTCCGAGGTGCCGTTGGCGATCACTTCGCCCTGGTCGACGATCACGATGCGCTCGGCCATGTCGTCGGCCTCGTCGAGGTAGTGGGTGGTGAGCAGGATCGTGATGCCGTATTCGCCGCGCAGAAGCTGTATTTGTTCCCAGAGGGCGGCGCGACTGTGGGGATCCAGGCCAGCGGAGGGCTCATCGAGGAACAACACTCGGGGGTTGTGGATGAGACCGAGGGCGATGTCCACTCGGCGGCGCTGACCGCCCGAGAGCGTGCCGGGAGCACGACTGGCCAGGTCGCCGATGCCGAGGACCTCCAGCACCTCATCGGCTCGGCGACCCGCATCCCGGGTCCTCAGGCCGTAGCACCGGCCCTGGGTGATGAGCTCCTCACGGATCCGATGGTTCTCACCGGAGGCGCCCTTCTGGCCGACGTAGCCGATGGCCTCGCGTACTCGACCGGGTTCGCGTGCGGCGTCGTGGCCCGCGATGTGCACGCTGCCGGAGGTGGGCGGAAGCAGCGTGGTCAGCATCCGTAACGTGGTCGACTTGCCCGCGCCGTTCGGCCCAAGCAGTGCCACCAGCTCGCCAGCCGCCGAGGACCGACTGCTCGGCGTCCAGTTCCTGCGGAGGGATGCGCTCGAAGCTGCCCGGATCGACGTCGTCGTTGCTCCGGGTGGGGGTGGGTACGCTCATGGTGGATCTCCGTTCAGGGATTCGAGCAGCGGCCGGGCCGGGCAAGGTTTCCGGCCGCTGCTGTTGTGCGGGGGTCAGGACGTGGTGGCGAGGACGGGAGCTCTGCGGCATTCGCACGGGCCGATCGGGAGGAAGGTCTCCGGGTCCTCGGCGAGACCGGACCCGTTGCACTTGTCGCACTTCGGCGCGGCAGCCGCAGGATGAGCGCTCGAGCCGGCCGGGGCGTCCGGGAGCTTCTTCAGGTGCATCCGGTAGATCGCGGCCGGGTCGAAGACGCGGTCCGGGTCACAGCTGCGGGCCAGGTGGCTGCGCAGCTTCGACGCCGTCCAGCCCACGGCCACGGCTTCGACGGCGAGCGGCAGCAGCATCTCCGCCACGTCGGCACCGTTCATCCGGTCCCGGCCGGGCAAGCCGAGCAGCATCTCCAGCAGCTCCGCGCGAGCGGAGGTGAGCCGTCATCTACCGGCAGGGGCTCGAGCACGCCCTCGTCCTCTCCGCGCGAGCGGAGGTGAGGCGCCTGCGTAGGCCTTCAGTCCGCGAACCCGGCGCCGAAGACACGGGCAAGCCGGAACGCAGTCGTGGTCGGAGCCTCGTAGAATCGCTCGCATGGCCGTAATGTCCCAGGCAGGCAGCCGGATGTACTCGCCGACCAGCGCGGGCAGACCGCACCGCTCGGCCAGCCGCACCACCGGCTCCAGCCCGCCGTACGCGATCAGGTTCGGGTCGTCGAACGTGGACGAGACC
>NZ_JBFBCG010000173.1:0-5344 GCF_040683105.1 Streptomyces sp. NPDC051020
AGGATCGGCCCGAAGATCTCCTCCTGCATGACCGGCTCGTCCGGCCGCACGTCCCGCAGCACGGTCGGGGCGATGTACTTCTCGGCCCGGTCGTGCTCTCCGCCGAGCGCAGTGCGGCCCGAGTCGATCAGACCCATCAGGCGCTGGAAATGGCGGTCGTTGACGATACGCCCGTAGTTGTCGGCCGCCTTCGGGTCGGCGCCGTAGATCTGCTCCACGGCCTTGGCCAGGGCCTCGGTCAGGGCGTCAGCGGTCTCGGGGTCGGTGAGGACGTAGTCGGGGGCGATGCAGATCTGGCCGGCGTTGTTGAACTTGGTGGCCGCCAGCCGGGCGGCGACCGTGTCGATGTCGGCGTCGCGGTCGATGAAGACCGGTGACTTCCCGCCGAGTTCGAGGGTGACGGGGGTGAGGTGCTCGGCGGCGGCGCGCATCACGATCCGGCCCACGACGCCGTTCCCGGTGTAGAAGATGTGGTCGAACGGCTGGCTCAGCAGGGATGTCGTCTGCTCCACACCGCCCTCGACCACGGCCACGGCGTCGGTGTCGAGGTAAGCCGGCACCAGTCGGCCCAGCAGTTCGGAGGTCTGTTCGGCCAGCTCGGAGGGCTTGAGGACCACCGCGTTGCCCGCTGCCAGCGCACTGGCCACCGGGACCAGCAGCAGGTAGATGGGGAAGTTCCAGGGCGAGATGACCAGGGCGACGCCGAGCGGGTCGAGCCGGGTGTGAGCCGTACTGCCTTCCGGCAGATAGGGGACGGCGACATCGGCCGGCTGCGGGGCGAGCCACTCCTCCAGGTGCTCCAGGTAGTCGTCGATCTCCAGGACCGTGGTGCCGATCTCGTCGGAGTCCACCGCGGCAGGGTCCTTGCGCAGATCCGCCCACAGGGCGTCGGCTATGGCGTCGCGGTTCTCGGTCAGCAGCGCCCGCAGCCGGGTGAGCTGCTCCACCCGCCACGCCAGAGGCTTGGTACGCCCGTCGGCGAAGGTCCGCCTCAGCCGCTCCAGCAGTGCGGCAGCGTCGTCGGAGGAGAAGGCGGGGTACGTAGTCATGATGCTGTTCCATTTCTGTGAGAAGGGGCCGGATCTGAACAGGGCCGGCGCCTGAGAGGGGAGATGTGTCAGTGGATGAGCGACCGCCTGGGGTTCCGGCGTGCTCGGAGGCTCAGACGGAACGTCGGCATCGATGCGACGCCGTCGTCTCCGTTCGCCGGGAGTGTCAGGCGGTGGTGTCGAGGACGACGCGGAACCGGGCCTGGCCGGACATCATGCGCTCGTAGGCGGCGGGCGCCTGCGCCAGCGGCATCACCTCGATCAGGTCCTCCTTCGTCCTGAGTCTTTGAATATGGCCGGTCACTTTCATCGGGTCGAAAGATGTGCCCGCAACGAAACGCCCGGCAGCGACGGCACAAGCCGTGCGACTGCCATCCATGCCGGGTCAGCGCCGGGACAACGCCCGCTCGCCGGTCCGGGTCACGCGGGGCTCCCTCCCGGGCGGGCCCGGAGGTTATGCCGCGGCCCTGGAGTCAGGACTCGGCCTTCTTGCGGGCCCGGTAGGCGGCCACATTGGTTTTGTTGCCGCACATCTCGTAGGAGTGCCACCGCTGGGTGCGGCTGCGCGTAGTGTCGTAAAAGGCATGGTGACATGACTTGTTGTCGCATATACGGATACGGGACCACTTGTCGGCTGCCATGAGGGCGGCCACCGCGCGGGTGATGCTGCCGACAACCGGGTCACCCCCCACCTGCCGCAGTCGCACCTCCCCCGGTCCCGAGAAGTCCTGGCGCAGGGTGATCGAGGATGCGTACTCGTTGAACTCGGCCAGGCGGACGTCCGCTTCCGATTCACTCTGCGGCCAAACCATCCCCAGGAGGGCCGTGCGCAGCCCGCGGAGCGCATCGATGCGCTCCGATGCCGGCGCCGCCGTTTCCGGCGGGCCGAAGGGACCCAGGATCACTCCGGCCGTCTCGGCGTTGTCGAGCTGGTCGGGAAACATGCCTCCCGCCCCGTGCGGCCGGGAGTTGAGCAGATTCACGATCATCGTGGCCTCTGAGGGGACCCGGGGCGCAGGGTGCGTTCGTTCGTCTGTGGCCATGTCCCACACCGTAGCACATGGTCTAACTTCTGAAGCCTTTTACATGTCTCGGCCGCGCGTGCTAGAAATGAAAGCGCCAAGACGAAAACGGCCATTACGGCGGGTGTCTACGAGGCATGAGGCGACGCGTCTGAGCGGTGCTGAACGAGGTATCGGGAGCACCTTCGATGCATGCGACCTCACGGTGCACGACCCGGGCACCGCCCCTGAAAACCTGAGAGGGACAAGGAAATGAGCGAGATCAAGACCCAGTTCCGCACGATCGACGGACTGTCCATCCGATACGCCCAGAGCGAGACGCCCCACGAGCGCCAGGCCCTTCTGTTGAGCCCGTGGCCGGAGAGCCTCTACAGCTACGACGCCACCTGGGCGCGACTGGCCCAGCACGCCCACCTGACCGCCGTGGACCTGCCCGGGTTCGGGCACTCCGAGCTGCGGGAGGACCTGATGTCCCCCGCCGCGATGGGCGAATTCATCGTGAAGATCGCCGACGCCTTCGGCCTGGAGAAGCCCCACGCCGTCGGCCCGGACGTCGGCACCGCGGCCTCCCTGTTCGCCGCCGCCCAGCACCCGGACAGGTTCCAGAGCCTGGTCGTGGGCACCGGCGGAACCTCGGTCCCGCTGGCCCTGGGCAGCCCCCTGAGAGAGTGGGTGCTCGATGAGGACCTCACCCCCTACCGGGCCTACCCCCCCAAGGCCGCCGTGACGGCGGCACTGCAGACCATCCAGGGCTACGAGCTGCCGGAGGTCGTCCGCGAGGACTACCTGGCCTCGTACGTCGGCCAGCGCTTCGTCGACCAGATGGCCTACGTCCGCGCCTACCCCACCGAACTGCCGGTCCTCGCCGAACTGCTGACGGACATCCAGACGCCGGTCCAGATCGCCACCGCCCGCCACGACGCGGTGGTTCCGCCGGAGAACGCGGAGTTCCTGCATAAGTACCTGCCGAACAGCAAGCTCGACATCATCGACGCCAGTCACTTCGTCTGGGAGGAAGCCCCGGCCGAGTACGCCGAGGTCGTCACCAGCTGGTGGAACGCGAACTGACGCTTTCGGACACTGCCCAGGCTCCCCCGCGAGGCCGAGGCTTGACAGTCTAAGGCGACTGGTCATATTAACCTCGCGGCGGGAGCCGACGGCAGAGCCGAACACCACCTGACGACATCGCGACTCCGATGTAAGGAGCAGGTATGACAATCCTGCGTTTCCATCTGAACTCGTCACTGACCCCGTCGGAGGTCATGCGGGTACTGACCGACTTCAGCCCCGCCCGCGCCGAGACATGGCCCACCATTGACGCGGAGCACTTCCGGGTCCACCAGCTCGGGGACATCTGGGCCGAGGTGACCGAAGGAACGGCCGACGCCTGGGAACGCGCCCGCTACGAATGGGACCCCGAGGACAACACCGTCGTTGTCATCACGCGCGACTCAAAGGTCTTCGGGCCGGGCGGCGGCTGGGTGTTCCGAATGACCCCCCAGGACACCGGCACCCGCGTCGACATCGAACTGGAACGGCACCCCTCGACACTCAAGAGCAGGATGCTGGCCTGCATCCTCCCCTTCGCCGCACCCGTGTTCCGCAAGTCCTTCAAGGCGCCCCTCAAAGGCGTCTGACCCCTCGGACAGTCGCGATCACATCACAGGAAAGGCATGGGGGCACACGATGAACACCTTGCTCAACGAAGTCCTTGAGGCCCACGGCGGCATGGACCGCCGGCGGCAGCTCAGCTCCGCACGCGCGACACTCGTCAGCGGTGGCGATCTCTTCGCGCTCAAGGGCCTCCCCCAGGACCCGACGCCCCGCGAGATGACCGTGCGCCTGCACGAGGAGCACGCCTCGGTCGCCCCGTTCGGCGCCCCCGACCAGCGGACCGGCTTCACCGCGGACCGGGTCGCCATCGAGCGAACCGACGACAGTGTCGTCGCCGAACGCGCCCACCCGCGCACCTCGTTCGACGGCCACGTCCTGGAGACACCCTGGGACCCCCTGGACCGGGCATACTTCAACGGATACGCCCTGTGGACCTACCTCACCACGCCGTTCCTGCTCGCGATGCCCGGCTTCGACGTCGAGGAGATCGAGCCCTGGCAGGAGGACGGTGAGGAGTGGCGCGGCCTGCGCGCGACCTTCCCCGACACGACAGCCAGTCACAGCACCCGGCAGGACTTCTACTTCGGCCCGGACCGGCTGCTGCGCCGCCACGACTACCACGTCGACATCGCCGGCGGTTTCGCCGCCGCGCAGTACGTCTACGACATCACCGAGGCCGACGGCATCCTCCTGCCCACCCGGCGCCGCGCGTACCGCCGGGACGACGACCTGCGCGCGATCCGCACCCAGGTCATGGTGTCCATCGACCTCAGCGACATCCGGTTCTCCTGAAACCCGCTTGAGCCGTTGGCCGCCCAAGGCTCCTGACCGGTGAGCCTTGACGACTTTAAGACGACCGGTCATCTCATCGCCCGAACATGGCCACATCCGAAGGAGTTTCCCCGTGACTGAGAAGACCGCCACCCGCCGCCCCCGCAACTCCGTTCTCGCCCTGGGCACGGCAGCGGCAGGAGCGACGGCACTGGCGCTGGCCCTCACGGTTCCGGCGGCTGCCACGTCGCAGAGCCCGGCCCCCAAGCCCACCGTCGTCCTCGTGCACGGCGCATTCGTGGACGCCTCCAGCTGGAGCGGCGTTATCGGCCGGCTCCAGAGCGACGGCTACCAGGTGGTGGCACCGGCCAACCCGCTGCGCGGACTCGCGAGCGACGCCACCTACCTCCGCAGCGTCCTGAAGACCATCGACGGACCCATCGTCCTCGCCGGGCACTCCTACGGCGGTTCCGTGATCAGCCAGGCCGCCGCCGGCAACAGCAAGGTCAAGGCCCTCGTCTACGTCGCCGCCTTCACCCCCGACCGGGGCGAAAGCGTGACCTCCGTGAACAGCAACTTCCCGCCGGCCGACCTGAACAACGCTCTGGTCCCCGCGTCCTACCCGCTGCCCGATGGCGGCACGGGCACCGAACTGTACGTCCAGGCCGACAAGTTCCACGAGGTCGTCGCGGCCGACGCACCGGAGTCGGTGGCCAACGTCGCCGCCGCCGCCCAGCGTCCCGCCGCCGAGAACATCTTCACCGACAAGGCGACCGAGGCCGCCTGGAAGACCATCCCCTCCTGGGACGTGATCGCCACCCAGGACCACGCCATCAACCCGGACGCGCAGAAGTTCATGGCCAAGCGCGCCCACGCCCGCATCACCGA
>NZ_JBFBCG010000174.1:0-3296 GCF_040683105.1 Streptomyces sp. NPDC051020
AACACAGTGGACGCGAGCAACTGAGGACAAGCCCTCGGCCTATTAGTACCAGTCAGCTCCACCCGTTACCGGGCTTCCACATCTGGCCTATCAACCCAGTCGTCTACTGGGAGCCTTAACCCCTCAAGGAGGTGGGAATACTCATCTTGAAGCAGGCTTCCCGCTTAGATGCTTTCAGCGGTTATCCTTTCCGAACGTAGCCAACCAGCCATGCCCTTGGCAGGACAACTGGCACACCAGAGGTTCGTCCGTCCCGGTCCTCTCGTACTAGGGACAGCCCTTCTCAATATTCCTACGCGCGCAGCGGATAGGGACCGAACTGTCTCACGACGTTCTAAACCCAGCTCGCGTACCGCTTTAATGGGCGAACAGCCCAACCCTTGGGACCGACTCCAGCCCCAGGATGCGACGAGCCGACATCGAGGTGCCAAACCATCCCGTCGATATGGACTCTTGGGGAAGATCAGCCTGTTATCCCCGGGGTACCTTTTATCCGTTGAGCGACAGCGCTTCCACAAGCCACTGCCGGATCACTAGTCCCGACTTTCGTCCCTGCTCGACCCGTCGGTCTCACAGTCAAGCTCCCTTGTGCACTTACACTCAACACCTGATTGCCAACCAGGCTGAGGGAACCTTTGGGCGCCTCCGTTACTCTTTAGGAGGCAACCGCCCCAGTTAAACTACCCATCAGACACTGTCCCTGATCCGGATCACGGACCCAGGTTAGACATCCAGCACGACCAGAGTGGTATTTCAACGGCGACTCCACAACCACTGGCGTGGCTGCTTCAAAGTCTCCCACCTATCCTACACAAGCCGAACCGAACACCAATATCAAACTGTAGTAAAGGTCCCGGGGTCTTTCCGTCCTGCTGCGCGAAACGAGCATCTTTACTCGTAGTGCAATTTCACCGGGCCTATGGTTGAGACAGTCGAGAAGTCGTTACGCCATTCGTGCAGGTCGGAACTTACCCGACAAGGAATTTCGCTACCTTAGGATGGTTATAGTTACCACCGCCGTTTACTGGCGCTTAAGTTCTCAGCTTCGCCAACCCGAAAGTCGGCTAACCGGTCCCCTTAACGTTCCAGCACCGGGCAGGCGTCAGTCCGTATACATCGCCTTACGGCTTCGCACGGACCTGTGTTTTTAGTAAACAGTCGCTTCTCGCTGGTCTCTGCGGCCACCCCCAGCTCATGGAGCAAATCCAATCACCAGTGATGGCCCCCCTTCTCCCGAAGTTACGGGGGCATTTTGCCGAGTTCCTTAACCATAGTTCACCCGAACGCCTCGGTATTCTCTACCTGACTACCTGAGTCGGTTTAGGGTACGGGCCGCCATGAAACTCGCTAGAGGCTTTTCTCGACAGCATAGGATCATCCACTTCACCACAATCGGCTCGGCATCAGGTCTCAGGCACATGTGTGACGGATTTACCTACCACACGCCCTACACCCTTACCCCGGGACTACCACCGCCCGGGCTGGACTACCTTCCTGCGTCACCCCATCGCTTACCTACTACAAGTCTGGTTCGTCGGCTCCACCACTACCCTCAACTCCGAAGAGATCGGGCCGGCTTCACGGACTTAGCATCGCCTGATTCAGTATTGGGCGTTTCAAAGCGGGTACCGGAATATCAACCGGTTGTCCATCGACTACGCCTGTCGGCCTCGCCTTAGGTCCCGACTTACCCTGGGCAGATCAGCTTGACCCAGGAACCCTTAGTCAATCGGCGCACACGTTTCTCACGTGTGTATCGCTACTCATGCCTGCATTCTCACTCGTGAACCGTCCACAACTCGCTTCCGCGGCTGCTTCACCCGGCACACGACGCTCCCCTACCCATCCCAGCAGGCGTTAGCCCTCAATACTGGAATGACACGACTTCGGCGGTACGCTTGAGCCCCGCTACATTGTCGGCGCGGAATCACTTGACCAGTGAGCTATTACGCACTCTTTCAAGGGTGGCTGCTTCTAAGCCAACCTCCTGGTTGTCTCTGCGACTCCACATCCTTTCCCACTTAGCGTACGCTTAGGGGCCTTAGTCGATGCTCTGGGCTGTTTCCCTCTCGACCATGGAGCTTATCCCCCACAGTCTCACTGCCGTGCTCTCACTTACCGGCATTCGGAGTTTGGCTAAGGTCAGTAACCCGGTAGGGCCCATCGCCTATCCAGTGCTCTACCTCCGGCAAGAAACACACGACGCTGCACCTAAATGCATTTCGGGGAGAACCAGCTATCACGGAGTTTGATTGGCCTTTCACCCCTAACCACAGGTCATCCCCCAGGTTTTCAACCCTGGTGGGTTCGGTCCTCCACGAAGTCTTACCTCCGCTTCAACCTGCCCATGGCTAGATCACTCCGCTTCGGGTCTTGAGCGTGCTACTCAACCGCCCTATTCGGACTCGCTTTCGCTACGGCTTCCCCACACGGGTTAACCTCGCAACACACCGCAAACTCGCAGGCTCATTCTTCAAAAGGCACGCAGTCACGACTGTCGCTCCGAAGAACAACAGCGACGCTCCCACGGCTTGTAGGCACACGGTTTCAGGTACTATTTCACTCCGCTCCCGCGGTACTTTTCACCATTCCCTCACGGTACTATCCGCTATCGGTCACCAGGGAATATTTAGGCTTAGCGGGTGGTCCCGCCAGATTCACACGGGATTTCTCGGGCCCCGTGCTACTTGGGTGTCTCTCAAACGAGCCGTCAATGTTTCAGCTACGGGGGTCTTACCCTCTACGCCGGACCTTTCGCATGTCCTTCGCCTACATCAACGGTTTCTGACTCGTCTCACGGCCGGCAGACCGTGAAAAAGAGATCCCACAACCCCGCATGCGCAACCCCTGCCGGGTATCACACGCATACGGTTTGGCCTCATCCAGTTTCGCTCGCCACTACTCCCGGAATCACGGTTGTTTTCTCTTCCTGAGGGTACTGAGATGTTTCACTTCCCCTCGTTCCCTCCACACTGCCTATGTGTTCAGCAGCGGGTGACAGCCCATGACGACTGCCGGGTTTCCCCATTCGGACACCCCCGGATCAAAGCTCGGTTGACAGCTCCCCGGGGCCTATCGCGGCCTCCCACGTCCTTCATCGGTTCCTGGTGCCAAGGCATCCACCGTGCGCCCTTAAAAACTTGGCCACAGATGCTCGCGTCCACTGTGCAGTTCTCAAACAACGACCAGCCACCCGTCACACACCACACAACGCGATGCTTCACCGGGACCGGCAACTGAAGGCGACCACACGGCCGTACCCTCAGACACCCAACAACGTGCCCGACACAACCCCT
>NZ_JBFBCG010000175.1:0-5120 GCF_040683105.1 Streptomyces sp. NPDC051020
CCGGCAAGGTTTACGCCGCGACGGGGCAAACCTTGCCGGTCGCGGCACTAGACGTCGAGCTGGTCGGCGACCGCGCGCAGCAGGCCGCCGATCTGCCTGCCGGCCGCCTTGTCGGGGTAGCGGCCCCGCTCCAGCATCGGCGTGATGTTCTCCAGCAGCGTCGTCAGGTCCTGCACGATCGATGCGAGCTCGTCCGGCTTGCGGCGCTGGGCGGCAGCGACGGACGGGGTCGGGTCGAGGATCGCCACCGAGAGCGCCTGGTCTCCGCGCTGACCTGCGACAACGCCGAATTCGACGCGCTGGCCGGGCTTGAGTGCGTCGACTCCGTCAGGGAGCACCGACGAGTGCACGAACACGTCGCCACCGTCGTCGCGGGAAAGGAAGCCGAAGCCCTTCTCGCTGTTGAACCATTTGACCTTGCCAGTCGGCAAAGCACGCACCCCATCTCAACCCATAAGCCGGAACCAAGCCTCAGCAGGTCAGGCTGTCCAATGGTCGCGCTCCCCTGCTGGCAGAAGCCTCCACAGGTGCAGTACCCCCCGTCAAGCCTGGTCATCCGGACTCTGTCCAGAAACGGCGCACTCCGGGTGAATGAGCGGCCGCTCCGGGGCGGGAACTACCCTGGCGGGGTGAGTACTCCTCCCTCTGGCGCAGGTGACCGGCTTGTCCGCGTCGGCGCGATCGTTTTCTTCATCGGGGCACTGGCCACACTGGTCACGGTGGCTCCGCTGTTTCTCGGGACCGACCCGTTCCCGCCCTTCGCGTACGCCTTGTGCATGCTGATGGGCGTGGGGTTCCTGATCGCCGCGGCGGGCGTGGTGCGGTCGGCATGGGCGGGGCGCCCAAAAGGGTAGCGCCGGGGGCGTCCGGCGGGCCGAACCGGGCGGCACCACGTGGCCTGGCGAGTCCGCACACACCGATGTCGTGTCCGTCCCCACCGTCGGCACCGCGACCGCCGACCCCGTCGGCATCGACACACTCCGCCCCGGGCTCCTGTTTCTGACCCCAGGGACGAAGTAACCGGTGGGTGGCTCCGCCGTACGCCGCTCAATGAACCCGCACCCGCCGGAGGGCCTACGCCGGATAGCCGTCCAGCCAGGACGGGAACTGCGTCAGCGACGACAGGACGACATCCGCTCCCGCCGCCCGGAGTTCCTCCGCGTCGCACGGGCCCGTCGTGACCCCGACCGACAGGGCATCGGCGGTGCGGGCGCCCCGTACGTCCCCGGTGTGGTCGCCCACGTAGACACCCGCCCCGTGCTCGCGCAGCGCATCCCCCTTGCCCTCCGCCCACAGGCTGCCTATGACCTCGTCGGGTTCGATTCCCAGGTGCGCCAGGTGGAGCCTGGCGTTCGGCGCGTGCTTCGCGGTGACGACGATCGTCCGGCCGCCCCGCGCGCGGATCGCGGCGACGGATTCCCGGGCGCCGGGCAGGGCGGGGCTCGGCGCGATCGCGTACGCGGGATAGATCTCCCGGTACCGGTCGGCCGCGAAGGCCACGGCGTGCGCCGGGTACCAGTTCGCGAGCTCGTGCTCCACCGGCGGTCCGAGCCTGCTGACGACCAGGTCGAGATCGATCGGCGTCCCCGTCTCGGCGGACAGCGCCCGGTAGGTGGCCTTGATGCCCGGCCGGGAGTCGATGAGTGTCATATCGAGGTCGAAGCCGACCGTCAGGGGGTGCGGAGCCATGCTGCCCATTGTGCGGAAGGCATGGCCCTCTTCCGCCCCTCGGTACCCGTTGGCTCCGTAGCCCCCTCCCACCCCGCGGACTCCAGCAGGCTCCGCTTAGACTTAGCCAAGCCTTACCTATCCATGCCTCTCAGCTTGCCGATTGGGTTCGATGTCAGCCGCCGCACCTCGCCGCCACAGACGCGCTCTCGCGACGGCGGCGGCCGTCGTGGCGCTGCTGGTGGCCGTCCTGCTCAGTCTGGCCGTGGGGGCGCGGCCCATCGCACCGTCCGCGGTGCTCGACGCCCTGCTGCACGGCGGGCACTCCGACGCCGCCGAAGTGATCCGGCAGCTGCGGGTGCCGCGCACCCTGATCGGACTGATGGTCGGTGCGGCGCTGGCCCTCGCGGGCACGGTGCTCCAGGGCATCACCCGGAACCCCATCGCCGACCCGGGAATCCTCGGCATCAGCCAGGGTGCGTCCGTGGGCGTGGTGCTGGCCATCGCGTTCGCGGGGATCCACACGTTGGCGGGGTACGTCTGGTTCGCGTTCGCCGGGGCTGCGATCGCCTCGGTGGCCGTGTACGCGATCGCGTCGCGCGGGCGCGGCGGAGCGACGCCCGTGAAGCTCGCACTGGGCGGTGCTGCGATCAATGCGCTGCTGGTGTCGGTGACCATGGCGGTGCTGACGACGAAGGCGTCCGCCCTCGACGAGTTCCGCTTCTGGCAGGTCGGTTCGATCGCCGGGCGCGAGGCTGCGGTGGCGCAGCAGATCTGGCCGTTCCTGCTGGTCGGCACGGTGCTCGTGCTGTCGGTGGCACGAGGCCTGGACGCACTGGCGCTGGGCGAGGACATGGCGAAGGGGCTGGGGCAGAAAGTGGCGACGGTACGCATCGTCGGCGGCATCGGGGCCACGGTGCTGACCGGCGTCGGGGTCGCTGCGGCCGGACCGATCGCGTTCATCGGGCTGGCCGTCCCGCACATCGCCCGTGCGATCGTCGGCAGCGACCACCGGTGGGTGCTGCCGATGGCGGCGCTGATCGGGCCCGTGATGCTGCTCGTCTCCGACGTCGTGGGCCGCATCGTCTTCCCGCCGGGCGAGGTCCCGGCGGGTGTGATGACGGCGCTGATCGGGGTGCCGTTCCTGGTCACGCTGGTACGCCGGAAGGCGGTCCCGGCATGAGCGACACCCTGACCCGGAGCCGAGTGCGGCCCGCCGGGTACAGCGTCGTACGGATCGGGACGCGCGGGCGGTTCCTGCTGCACCGGCGCGCGGCGGCCGCCGCGGCGGCCCTCGTCGTGCTGCTGGCGGTCGTCTGTGTCGCGTACCTCTGTGTCGGCGAGAGCTTCGTCGCCCCCGCCGAGGTCGTGAAGGTGATCCTGGGACAGCCGTCCCCGGACGAGCTGGTCGTCGGGACATTGCGGCTGCCCCGCATGGTCGTCGGACTGCTGGTCGGCGCGGCCTTCGGGATCGCCGGGGCGCTGATCCAGACGGTCGCCCGCAATCCGCTGGCCAGCCCCGACATCATCGGCATCAGCCAGGGCGCGGGCGCGCTCACGGTCGGCGCGATGACGTTCGGCGTCACCTCGTACACCGTTCTGCCGTATCTGTCGGTCACCGGCGGGATCGCGGCGGCGGCGCTCGTGTACGTCTTCGCGTGGCGCGGCGGGCTGCACGCCACCCGGTTCGTCCTCATCGGCATCGGTTTCGCCATCGCGCTGCGGTCCGTCACCACACTGTTCCTGACGAAGGGCGACTATCTGGTCGCTCAGCAGGCCCAGATCTGGATGACGGGCTCACTGAACGGCCGCGGCTGGAACGAGGCCGCGCCGATCGGCTGGACACTGCTGGTCCTGGCCCCGGCCGTGCTGTGGGCGGCCCGCGCACAGCGGACCGTGTCCCTGGACGACGACACGGCGACAGCGCTCGGGGTACGGCTGGGGAGGGTACGGCTGGGGCTCGTCGCACTCGGCGTGGTGCTGGCGTCCGTGGCGACGGGGACGGCCGGGCCGGTCGACTTCGTGGCGCTGCTCGCCCCGCAGATCGCCCGCCGCATGACCCGGACCGCGCAGATACCGCTGTTCTCCTCGGCGCTGCTCGGCGCGGTGATCGTCGTCTTCGCCGACCTGCTGGCGCGCAGGCTCTTCTCGCCCACCGAACTGCCGGTGGGCGTGCTGACGGCGGCGGTCGGCGCCCCGTATCTGATCTGGCTGATCATCCGCGGTCACGGTGGTCGTAGTGGAGGCACAGCATGAGTTCGACCCGTACGTCCGACACCGTCGCCGGGACGACGACCGGCCGGCTCACCGCACGCGGGCTGACCCTCGCGTACGAGGACCGCACGGTCGTGCACGAGCTGGACCTCACCGTGCCGGACGGCAGGGTGACGGTCATCGTCGGCCCGAACGCATGCGGCAAGTCGACGACCCTGCGGGCGCTCGGCCGACTCCTCAAGCCGCGCGGCGGAGCCGTACTCCTCGACGGTACGGAGCTGTCCCGGATCCCCACCAAGAAGATCGCCCAGTCGATCGGGCTGCTGCCGCAGACCCCGGTCGCGCCCGAGGCGATCACCGTCTCCGACCTCGTCGCCCGCGGCCGCCAGCCGCACCAGCACTGGTGGCAGCAGTGGTCGGACGAGGACGAGCGGGCGGTGACCGACGCGATGGAGCGTACGGACATCACGGCGCTCGGCGACCGGTCGGTGGACGAACTCTCCGGCGGACAGCGGCAGCGGGTCTGGATCGCGATGGCGCTGGCCCAGGAGACGGATCTGCTGCTGCTCGACGAGCCGACGACGTACCTCGACATCGCGCACCAGGTGGAGGTCCTCGACCTGGTCCGGCAGCTCGCCGCCCCGGCGGCGGACGGCACCCGGGGCCGCACGGTCGTCACCGTGCTCCACGACCTGAACCAGGCCGCGCGGTACGCGGACCACCTGGTCGCGATGAAGGCGGGCCGGATCGTCGCCGAGGGCCGCCCCGAGGACATCGTCACGGCAGACCTCGTACGCCAGGTCTTCGGCCTGGAGGCAGTGATCGTCCCGGACCCGGTGACGGGTTCACCGCTGGTGGTACCGGGGGCCCCGTGGTCCCACCCCGGTCCGGGCTGACCGGTTCCGTCCTCAATCGCCGGACAGGCTTGATTTTCGACGCCGTGCCCCGGGGGCACCGCCGCGCTGCCCGGTGCCGGGGCGGATGGGACCCCTCCGGGGTGACCGGTTCCGTCCTCAAGCGCCGGACAGGCTTGATTTTCGACGCCGTGCCCCGGGGGCACCGCCGCGCTGTCCGGTGGTGGGGCGGTTCTCTTCCCCGGGTCCGGGGTGACCGGTTCCGTCCTCAATCGCCGGACGGGCTTGATTTCGGCGCCGTGCCCCGGGGGCGCCGCCGCGCTGTCCGGTGGCGGGGCGGGTGGGGCCCCTCCGGGGCGTCTCCTCGGGACTGGCGCGGAAACC
>NZ_JBFBCG010000176.1:0-4970 GCF_040683105.1 Streptomyces sp. NPDC051020
ATGCCCGCGGACGCGGACGTCATCACGGCTTCGGTACGCAGCGGGTTGATCTCCGAAACGGCACCGACGAACGTGGTCTTACCCACGCCGAAGCCCCCTGCCACCACGATCTTCGCGGAGGTAGTGGAGCGGGCTGCTCCGCCGCTAGAGCTTGCGAAGTCCACTGAGCACCCTTTCGAGCAGTGTCACATCTGGCTGGCCGCCGGCGGACTCGTCGCCGCCGGGCTGATGGATAGCGACGAGTCCGGCCTCGGCCAGGTCGGCTACGAGGATCCGGGCAACGCCGAGGGGGATCGAGAGAAGCGCCGAGATCTCGGCGACCGACTTGATCTCGAAGCACAGCCGGCAGATCCGCTGGTGCTCGGGCAACTGCCCTTGCAGCCGGGACGGATCGGCCGTGGTACTGACCAACGCCTCAATGGCGAGCTGGTATCGCGGTCGGGTCCGGCCGCCGGTCATGGCGTACGGACGGACCAGCGGGTTGTGCGCCTCCGGTGCGGCGGGCTCGGCGGCCCGCCGCGGCTGCACCGGCTGAATCCCGGGCTGCTGGGGCGCGTCCAACCGGTGCGGCCGCTGAGGGTGCTGCGGCTGCTGGGGCCACCCACCGTCCTGGGCCTGCGGCCACCCGCCACCCTGCGCCTGTCGGGGCGGATACGGCTGCTGAGGCGGCTGATAGGGCTGCTGCGAGCCCTGTCTGCTGGGCGTGGAGGGAAAGTTGAAACGGTTGTCCCCCTGCTCACCCGGTACCTGCTGACCACCGTTGTACTGGTGTCCGCCTGAGGGTGTTGCCACGTTTCCTCCTCCGACTGCCGGTCCTGGTCCCAGTGGGGCCGCGCCACCGCACCTTATGGCGCGGTGGCGCGAAACGCACCGCCTGTCTATTAGTTAAGGAGACTTCCCTGCAGTTCGGCACGGAGATCGGGGGTGAGGACACTGCCCGCACGGTCGACCAGAAGTGCCATTTCGTACCCAACCAGACCGATATCGGCGTCCGGATGCGCAAGAACTGCCAGCGAAGATCCGTCAGAGATGGACATGATGAAGAGGAATCCGCGCTCCATCTCCACCACGGTCTGGTTCACGGCGCCGCCCTCGAAGATCCGCGAGGCGCCCGCGGTCAGCGAGGTCAGACCGGAAGCAACGGCCGCCAGCTGGTCGGCACGGTCGCGCGGGAATCCTTCGGACATGGCCAGCAGGAGTCCGTCGGCGGAGACCACCACCGTGTGCGACACCCCGGGGGTGTTGTCCACGAAGTTGGTGATCAACCAGTTGAGATTCTGCGCCGCCTGGCTCATCGGGCTCACACTAACGCTCCTGGTTGTAGGTAGTACTTGCGTCCGAACCAGCGTTACGTCCCCGTTGAATGCCCCGGCGCAGGTTGCTCAACCTGCCTCGGACGTCCTCAGGGGCGCGGGAGACCTGAGGGCCGCCCTGCTGGGTCTGCTCCGCCGTGCCCTCGACCAGATTGGCCTTGGGCACCCGCCGGGGAAGTCCGGACGGGGTGACCCCGCCCGCCTTCGGCTCCCGGAGCTTGTCGGCCCGCTCCCAGCGCTCGTCGTTCGTCGAGCGCCAGTCGTCGGAGCCGTTCCCGTCCTGGTGCGCGGGCGACGGCCGCTGCGGCAACTTCTGCTGCCGCGGCGGCTGCTGCTCGGCTGAGACGGGCTGGTCGTTTCCGCGGCCGGTGGGCTGCCAGTGCTGCTGACCGCCCCGGCGCGGCAGACCGGCATCGGTCAGCTCGTGGCCGGCGTTCGGGGTGGGACCCGGACGGTCGAAGCCTACGCGCTCCTGCGGCTCCGCGGGGGCGCTGGGGACAGATTCCGGTTCGGCCTGCGGTGTGGGTTCGTACGCGTCCTGGTACGTGCCCTGATCTGCCCACTCTTCCTGGTGGGGCTGGGCCGCGAACTGTTCCTCGTAACCCTGCTGAGCGCTCTCCCGGGCGGAATATGCCGCCTCCGGATAGCCGTCCTGCGGTGCGTAGTCGGACTGCTCCGGATAGCCGGTCCCGCCGGGGTACGGGTCGTAGGAACCGTCGTACGAGGCCTGTGCGTACTGCTCCTGCTGCTGACCCTGCTGCGGCTCCTGTGCGTACGGGTCCTGCGCGTACGTGTTCTCGGTGTACGAGGTGTCCGCGAACGGCGCGTCCGCGAACTGCGGGCGCTCGCCGCCCGTCTGGGCCTCCACCGCCGCCCGGCGCTCCTCACGCATCAGTGAGCGGCCCACCGGGTCCAGGTGCGCGGCGTCGGCCGGCTGCTCGTACCGGGAGTCGTCGAAGCCGAGTTCGGCCGCCGTACGCAGTCGGGGCTGCTGCGGCTCCGGCTCGAACGACGACTGCTGCGGGATGATCGAGGAGACGGTGAAGTCGTCCTGAGGGTCAGTGGAGCCGAGGCTCTCGCCCCCGCCGCCGTGGGTGATCGCGTCCGGCAGCATGACCAGCGAGGTGGTTCCGGCCTGTTCGCCCGAGGGGCGCAGCTGGACCCGGATGCCGTGCCGGTCGGCGAGCCGGCCGACCACGAAGAGCCCCATCCGCTGGGAGACCGCGGCGTCCACGGTCGGCGGGTTGGCCAGCTTGTGGTTGATGTCCGCGAAGTCCTCGGCGGTGAGGCCGATGCCCTTGTCGTGGATCTCGATCATCACGCGGCTGTCCGGCAGCCGGGTGGCGGTGACGCGGACCTTGGTCTGGGGCGAGGAGAACGTGGTGGCGTTCTCCAGCAGTTCGGCAAGCAGGTGCACGAGGTCGGTGACGGCCTGACCGTGGATCTCGGTCTCCGGGACACCGGCGAGCTCGATGCGCTCGTACGACTCGACCTCGGAGGAGGCGGCCCGCAGGACGTCGACCAGCGGAACCGGCTGGTTCCAGCGGCGGCCCGGCTCCTCGCCGGCGAGGACGAGGAGGTTCTCGCCGTTGCGGCGCATACGGGTCGCGAGGTGGTCGAGCCGGAAGAGGCTCTCCAGCTGGTCCGGGTCGGCCTCGTTGTTCTCCAAGTCGGTGATGAGGGTCAGCTGGCCCTCGATCAGCGACTGGTTGCGGCGCGACAGGTTGGTGAAGATCGCGTTGACGTTGCCCCGCAGCATGGCCTGCTCGGCCGCGAGCCGCACCGCCTCGCGGTGCACCTGGTCGAAGGCGCGGGCGACCTCGCCGATCTCGTCCCGGCTGGTGATCGGAATCGGCTGGACCCGGGTGTCGACCCGGCCCGGCTCGGTCCGCGACAGCTGGTCGACCAGCATCGGCAGCCGCTGCTCGGCGATCCCGAAGGCGGCGGTACGCAGTTGGCGCATCGAGCGGCTCATCTGGCGGGCCATGAGCCCGGCCAGGAAGTACGCGGCCAGCAGGGCCACCAGCACGATCGCGGCGTTGACGATGGCGTCGGTCCTGGCGCTGGACGAGATGTCCGCGGCCTCGGTCACCGCCTTGTCGACGAGCTCGTCCTCGACCGTGGTGTAGCCGTCGAACTTGGCGGTCGCGGCGGCCATCCAGGTCTCGGGGGTGATCCCCTTGGCCTTCAGCTGGTCGGGGTTTCGCCTGCCCAGACCGATCTCCCGGGCCATGCCGTCGTAGACCGAGCCGTCGATGCTGGGCGGCGCGACGAACGGCACACCGGCCGCGTCGGCCTGCTCCTTGGCGGTCTTCAGCTTCTTCGCACCCTCGGCCGCCGTATCGGCCATGACCTGCTTCAGCCGCGCGGAGTCGGCCTCCGTGCCACCGGAGACGAACTCGCCGAGGGCGATCTGCTCCAGGTAGTTGTACGAGCCGAACGCCTTGACCTGGGCGTCGAACTTGGGGCCCTCCTGGCTCGGGCGCACCAGCAGGTGCATACCGATGGAGCGCTGGAGCGATTCTGCCGCCTTGGCCAGCTCGATCGCGTAGACCGTACGGCCGTAGCTGGTGATGTTGCCGGTGCCGAGGCCGAGTTCGTTGCTGAACTCCATCAGGGAGTGCTGAACCTTGACGTAGCCCTCTTCCGTCTTCACCGGGTCCATGGCCTCGGCGTAGGCGGCCTTGCGCAGGTCGGGGAGGTTGGGCTCCTCCTGCTTGAACAGCTGGAGACGGCGCTCCAGGCCCTGATCCTTCGGCATGCTCTGCACGGCGTCGTCGAACTTGGCGGCGGCGGCGTCAGTGGTGGCACGCGCCTCGGAGACGACCGCGGCGTCACGCTTGTTCGACAACAGGGACTGCGCGGTGAGGTCACGCTCGTTGAGCAGTGCCTGCCCGTACTCCGAGGCCGCGCGGACGATCAGCGCAGTCTTCTCGGCATCCTCGGCCTCTTTCCAGGTGTCGATCGACCCCTTCACCTGGAAGCCGCCCATGATGAGGCCGACCAGTACAGGGACCAGAAGGATGGCGTTCAGCCGGGTGGGCACCCGCCAATTGCGGGGGGACAGCCGGCTGGTGCTGCCACCGGCCGGTGCCTGCTCGGGCACGTCGGAGGGTGACGCCGCGGTGCGCGTCGGCGGGGTGAAATTGTCCCGCTCCGGCTGAACTGCGGAGCCCTCGTTGCTACGCCTCACTCGACCAACAACCTCTCGGCGTCGGCACCTACGCTGTGCCGTTTTTCGTTCAGGGCCGTACTACTCGGGAGTTTCGTCGAATTGCAGCACGGGGACCGGTCGCGTTCCAAACACTCGGAATGAGCCATTCCGAGTGGTCCAAGCCTCGGATAAAACGGGCATAAAGAGCGAGCCCCGTCAAAAGGCGGGGCTCATGTGAGCACAGTGATACCGGCCGAACGCATCGGGTGTCGAAGCCCGGGTAATTCTCTGTCGAAACGTTATGAACACGGGGGCGGATCGTGTCAAAGGACACAGTCCGCCCCCGTGCGACTACGGCAACTGCCGTATGCCCATACCGACTTGCGGCGAGCTTTCGGCTACTTCAGCCGGGCCATCAGCGCGTGCTCCACGAGCGTGATGAGCGCGCTCTTGGCGTCCGCACGGTGGCGGGCGTCCGTGGTCAGGATCGGGGTGTCGGGGCC
>NZ_JBFBCG010000177.1:0-4966 GCF_040683105.1 Streptomyces sp. NPDC051020
CTGGCACGCACGCTCGCCGCGTTGTCGGGCTCGCCCCGATACGCCCAGTATCGGGGCGAGCCTCCGCCTTGCGATCGCACGCACCAGACGCCGCCCGGCCCGCCCTACGGGCGGACGACGCTACTTTCGAAACACGCCCTAGCTAGTGCCGGAATCGCTCGCTCAGACGCCGATCTTCTGCTTGACCTGGGCCAGCGAGGGGTTCGTCAGTGTCGAACCGTCCGCGAAGAGCACGGTCGGGACGGTCTGGCTACCCCCGTTGGCCTTCTCGACGAAGGCCGCGGACGCCGGGTCCTGCTCGATGTTGATCTCGTTGTACGTGATGCCTTCGCGGTCCATCTGGCCCTTGAGCCGACGGCAGTAGCCGCACCACGTGGTGCTGTACATCGTCACAGTGCCCGGCATGTTTTTGCGCTCCTCTGTCTTGTTCGTCTCACTCACGAGTGCGGGAACGCCGCCCATGCGCATCCCCGCAGGGAGTGGAACGTACGTGACCTGGTCACCATTCCCGCCGCCGACCCCGCATGAGACCGGCCGGTACAGGGGAGGCGGCGTCGCGGGGCGGGGTGCGCACATCTGCGGCGTTGTCGTCGGTCACCAACTCCCCCATGGCCCGAAAGGCATGGGAGGGCCCCTTCGCGTTGCCTCCCTCCTCCGCCTCGCAGCTGCACGCACCCAGCGCTGCTCCTTCTCCCACCCCCCCCATGTGCCGGTCGGTATTAGTACGACGGATGCTGCTCCCCTGTGGACAACTTCCGCGCCCGCCTCTCCCGACCTGGCAGCATGGCGGGGTGACAGCAGCAACGCATTCCTCCCTTTTCCCGCAGGTCCCCGAGTCGGCGGACGCCGTGCTCGACGGGCTGGACCCCGAGCAGCGCGAGGTCGCCCTGGCCCTGCACGGCCCGGTGTGCGTGCTGGCCGGAGCCGGTACGGGCAAGACGCGAGCGATCACGCACCGCATCGCGTACGGGGTGCGCGCCGGAATACTCCAGCCGACCAGTGTGCTGGCCGTCACGTTCACCAACCGGGCCGCGGGCGAGATGCGGGGTCGGCTCCGTCAGCTCGGCGCAGCCGGGGTGCAGGCGCGGACCTTCCACTCCGCCGCCCTGCGCCAGCTCCAGTACTTCTGGCCGAAAGCAGTCGGTGGCGAGCTGCCGAGGCTGGTGGAGCGCAAGGTCCAGCTGGTCGCTGAGGCTGCCGCCCGCTGCCGCATCCGGCTCGACCGCAACGAGCTGCGGGACGTTACCAGCGAGATCGAGTGGGCGAAGGTCACCCAGACCGTGCCCGCCGACTATCCGGCCGTGGTCGCCAAGTGCCAGCGCGACGCCCCGCGCGACACCGCCGAGATCTCCCAGATCTACGCGATGTACGAGCAGCTGAAGCGCGACCGCTCGGTGATCGACTTCGAGGACGTGCTGCTTCTCACCGTCGCCATCCTCCAGGACCGTCATGACATCGCCGACCATGTCCGCCGCCAGTACCAGCACTTCGTGGTCGACGAGTACCAGGACGTCAGCCCGCTCCAGCAGCGTCTGCTCGACCTCTGGCTGGGCGACCGGGACAGCCTGTGCGTCGTCGGGGACGCCAGCCAGACGATCTACTCCTTCACCGGGGCCACCCCCGAGCACCTGCTGAACTTCCGCACCCGCCACCCGAACGCGACCGTGGTCAAGCTGGTCAGGGACTACCGCTCCACGCCACAGGTGGTCCATCTGGCCAACAGCCTGCTCGGCCAGGCCCGTGGCCGCGCCGCCGAGCACCGGCTCGAACTCGTCTCGCAGCGGGAGAAGGGCCCCGAGCCGGCCTACACGGAGTACGGGGACGAGCCCGCGGAGGCGGAGGGCACCGCCCGCCGGATCCGCGATCTGATCGCTGCCGGCGTCCCGGCCGGGGAGATCGCCGTGCTCTACCGTGTCAACTCCCAGTCCGAGGTCTACGAGCAGGCCCTCTCCGACGCGGGCGTGCCCTACCAGCTGCGCGGCGCGGAGCGCTTCTTCGAGCGCGCGGAGGTGCGGGAAGCGGGCGTCGCCCTGCGCGGTGCGGCGCGCGCCGGGGGGAACGACTCCTTGCTCGACGACGCGGAGGGGCTGCCCTCCCAGGTGCGGGCCGTGCTCTCCACCAAGGGGTGGACCACGGAGCCGCCCGCGGGTTCCGGCGCGATGCGCGACCGCTGGGAGTCTCTCGCCGCGCTGGTCCGGCTGGCCGAGGATCTCGAACAGGCCAGGCCGGGGGCGACGCTCTCCGATCTGGTGGCGGAGCTGGACGAGCGGGCTGCCGCCCAGCACGCCCCGGCGGTCCAGGGAGTCACGCTGGCCTCGCTGCACTCGGCGAAGGGCCTGGAGTGGGACGCCGTGTTCCTGGTCGGGCTGACCGAGGGCATGATGCCGATCACGTACGCCAGGACGGATGAGCAGATCGAAGAGGAGCGCCGCCTGCTGTACGTCGGTGTCACCCGGGCGCGCTTCCATCTCTCGCTGTCATGGTCGCTGTCCCGGTCGCCGGGCAGCCGCGGCGGGCGGCACCCGAGCCGCTTCCTGAACGGAGTGCGTCCCGGCTCGGCGGCGCTCGGCGGGCGTGGCACGGTCGGCGGCGGAGGCATCGAGCGCCCCGCGGTGATCAAGCGCAGGCGTCGTGGCCCCGCGCTGTGCCGGGTCTGCGGCAAGACACTCACCGACGCCGGCGAGATGAAGCTGATGCGCTGTGAGGACTGCCCCTCCGACATGGACGAGGCGCTGTACGAGCGGCTGCGCGACTGGCGGGCGGACCGGGCGAAGGAGATCGGCCAACCCGCCTACTGTGTGTTCACCGACAAGACGTTGATGGCGATCGCGGAGGCGGTGCCGGGCAGCGAGGGCGAACTGGCGGGAATTTCCGGGGTCGGTGTCCGGAAGGTGGACCGGTTCGGAGCCGCCGTGCTGGCCATCTGTGCAGGTGAGGACGCGGTCGAGGGGCTTGGGGAAGACGACGGGGAGGTGTGAGAAAAACTCGTCGAAAAAATAGTTTGCGCCCGCCCCAGTCATCACCATAGGTTCTTAACCACGGGAACAGCGGCTTCTCCGAAGCCCTGGTCCTGTGCTGTACTTATCCGAATACGCAGGACCGGCCCGCCGGTCCACCGAGACGCCGAGAGGAGGCGATTGTCGTGATCAGCATCATCAAGACCAACAAAGTGACCGATCTGTCGGTCGTCTCCGCCTGCTCGCTCGGCCTCGCCTGCTCTTCGGAATTCTCGCTTCGTGGCACCGGTCTGTCCGGCGTTTCCGCCGTCAGCCCGCTGTCCCTGGCGAGCCTCCCCGTGCGGGAGCGCAATGAGCGACCGGCCCAGGCACCGACGGCAGCAGTAGCGAAGGGACAGGCCAAGTCGGCCTATGCCTTTGCGGCAGTCGGTGCCGGAGCCGAGCAGCAGACGACGCACCACCACACGATGTGGGCCTTCCGTGGGCCTGAACCCTGGAGTGATCCAGCCTGATACACCATCAGGCCGGCGCCTTCAGGGCCGCGGAACCCCACTCGGGATCCGCGGCCCTTTTGTTTTGTCCCAACGGACGACACAGCGAAGGCGCCTCGGGACAAGCAGTACCCGGTACCAGCAGCCACCCGGCCGACCGGCCGGAACAACCAGACGAGGACACCACCACCGTGCAACTCGAAGCGCACGCCCCGTCCGTACCGCCTTCCGAAACGATCCCCCCGCCCGGCCTCACGGAGGACTCCACCTTGATCCCCCTCACTGCGCTCACCGCGCTCGACGACGCCATCGAGAACCTCGGCGTGCCCGTCCCCTGCCGTTCCTACGACCCGGAGGTCTTCTTCGCCGAGTCGCCGGCCGATGTCGAGTACGCCAAGTCGCTCTGCCGTACCTGCCCGCTCGTCGAGGCCTGCCTCGCCGGCGCCAAGGAGCGCCGCGAGCCGTGGGGTGTCTGGGGTGGCGAGCTCTTCATCCAGGGCGTCGTCGTCGCTCGCAAGCGGCCGCGTGGCCGTCCGCGCAAGAACCCGGTCGCGGCGTGACCGCCGGCCTGGGAGCCACGGCTCCCAAACCCATGAAGCGCATCGGAACCATCGACCGTCCCCGGACCCACGACCCTCGAAATCAGGCACCAATGACCGTCCCCACGAATGAGCCCATCGGCTCCGCGACACCGAACGTCACGATCATCGGCGCGAACGACTCGCGTCAGAACAGGAACCGCGAAATGCAACTCATCCCAGAAGCCCTGGCACGTGCACATATGCACGACCGCCTGAGGGAAGCCGACGCGGAGCGACGGGCCGTGCGCCTGGTCACCGCTCGGCGGATGCAGCGCCGGGCGGAGCGCGTTTCCATGCGCGCCCGCCGTGCGCTGGCCATGGCGGTCATGCACTAGCGTCCCCCCTGGCAAGCTTTGCCCCCTCGGGCACACGTTGCCGGTCACGGCACTAGCCAGGCCGGAAACCGCAGCACCCGCTGCCGGGCGCCGCTCCGCCCGGCAGCAGCCACTACCCCCTTGTCAGTACCCCTTCCGCGGGGCCGGTCCGCACGGACCGGCCCCGCGGTCGTGCTGTGTGGTGCCGTGCCGCGCAGCGGGGACGGAGTTATCGTCACGGGGTGGAGACTCATCACCCCGCCCAGCCGGGTGCCGAGATTGTGGTGTGCGTCCTGTGCGGCACCACCGCCGACAGTGCGTACGCTCCGCCGACCTGGATCTGCTCCGTGGAGAACGGCAGGCGCCAGTACTTCTGCGACGACTGCGCCCGCACTCACATCAGGGCGATTGAGGGCCGCCTCGATTCGGCCTGGTGGTGACCTGCCCCCCGGGCGCCGAGGCCCGTGCCGGCAGGGTTGGGGTCAGCGGGGACGGCCCTAGGGTGTGTGTCGAAAGTCCCGCCTGCCGGGCGGCGTCTGGCACGCACGCTCGCTGCGTTGTCGGGCTCGCCCCGATACGCCCAGTATCGGGGCGACCCTCCGCCTTGCGATCGCACGCACCAG
>NZ_JBFBCG010000178.1:0-4916 GCF_040683105.1 Streptomyces sp. NPDC051020
TCGCGACTATGCAGAACGGAACAGCCGCCGTCGGAGCCACAGCCTCAGGCGGAGCCTGCCCACTCGGCATAGTCGCGGTCTCGGCATAGGTCCAGCTATGCCGATATCGGCATAGATTGACGAACTGGGCTACATGGAGCTCGACCGCCACGGAGCCGAACTCCTCTTCCAGGTCCTGACCGAGCGCGAGGAGAAGAACAGCGTCGCCATCGCTTCCAACGAGTCCTTCGGCAAAGCGCACATGTTCCGGCGAACCCGTGCAAGGCAGTGCCTGAACAGCACGGGTTCAAAATGGAGGGGCACGTCACGGAGCCGCACGTATCCTGTGGGCTGTGACCGCGATATACGTGCTGGACGGCACCCAGATCAGGACCCTTGAAGACTTCTGGCGAGTCATCGGCGAGACGATCAACGGCCCCGGTGGCTACTTCGGCAGGAATCTCGACGCTTTCGCCGACTGCCTCAGCGGTGGATTCGGGACGCCCGACGACGATGACTACGTGGTTGAGTGGCGGGACCATCAGGCGTCTCGCGAGTATTTGAGCTATCCAGAGACTGCTCGTCAGTTGGAGATCCGCCTGTCGCGCTGCCACCCCACGAACCGCCCAGCGGTCAGTGCCGATCTGGCCACGGCGCGTGGAGAGCGCGGATCGACCGTCTTTGACTGGTTGATCGAGATCTTCGAAGATCGAGCCCCTGGTGTCCTGCGACTTCAGTGACGGTGGATGTGAACCGTTCCGGGTTCGGTAGGGACTCGATCATTTGAGAGGATCGAGTCATGGCACGTCCTTCCCAGTACGCGCTTGAGCTGCGCCGTCGTGCGGTGCGGATGGTCGCCGAGGTGCGGCCTGAGTACGACACCGAGTGGGCCGCGATGAAAGCGGTCGCCCAGAAACTGGGCATCGGCACGACCGAGACGCTGCGCAAGTGGGTCCGGCAGGACCAAATCGATGCCGGAGCCCGTCCGGGCACCACGACGGAGGAGTCCGCACAGATCAAGGCGATGAATAAGGAGATCGCCGAGCTGAAGCGGGCGAACGAGATCCTGAAGGCCGCGGCGTCTTTCTTCGCGTCCGAGCTCGACCGGCCACACACGCGTTCGTAGCCTTCATCGACGAGCACCGGGACCGCTTCGGCGGTGTCGAGCCGATCTGCCGCGTGCTGAGTGCGCACGACTGCAAGATCGCCCCCTCCACCTACTACGCCCACCACAAACGCCGGATGGCGCCGTCGGCCAGGACCGTGCGGGACACCGAGTTGAAGGAGCAAATCAGCGAGGTCTTCGAGGCCAACTACCGTGTCTACGGGGCGAGGAAGATCTGGCGTGAGCTGAGCCGGCAGGGCCACCGTGTGGCCCGCTGCACCGTCGAACGTCTCATGCGCGAGCTGGGCATCGCCGGAGCGGTCCGCGGCAAACGCGTGATCACTACGCTGCCCGGCGGGCAGGTCGAGCGGGCCCCGGACCTACTGGACCGCGACTTCGTTGCCGGCGCCCCGAACCGCTGCTGGGTCGCGGACTTCACCCACGTGAAAACCTGGGCTGGTGTCGTCTACGTCGCCTTCGTCGTGGACACCTTCTCCCGCCGGATCGTCGGCTGGTCTGCAGCCACCGTGAAGGAAACGGTCTTCGTGCTGGACGCCCTGGAGATGGCGCTCTGGCAACGCGACCGCGACCAACGCCCCGTCCAGCCAGGCGAGTTGATCCACCATTCGGACGCCGGGTCGCAGTACACGAGTTTTCGGCTCGCCGAGCACCTGGACGCGGCCGGCATCGCCGCCTCGATCGGATCGGTCGGCGACGCCTACGACTGTCAGTCTTCTCGCACCGGATCCCGCAAGGATCGGGTAGTCCCGGCCGAGGCGGTCTGACTCTTGCTTATGACTGACCCCGAGGTGTCCTGGCGTTGATCTGTCGACCGCCCGGCCGGGCACGCAGCAAGCGCTGCCGCCGGACGGACGTGACCTGATAAGAGCCTGGAGCCGACTCGCCAAAGCGTCCCCGTGACAGTCCTGTCCGCCCGGCCGGCGACAGCGTGAACTCCCACGCTACCGACCGGAAGGAACGCGGTGCAGACCAGCGAGCAAACCAGGTCCGGGCATGTCGTGATCGGCGTCGACACGCACAAGCACGTGCACGTCGCAGCGGTGATGGACACGATCGGTGGGATCCTTGCCACCTTGACGATTCCCACAGACACCGGCGGCTTCCAGCAACTGGCGGACTGGGCAGCCTCGTTCGGCAGCGTTCTGGCCTTCGGAATCGAGGGCACCGGCTCCTACGGCGCCACGCTGACCTCGTTCCTGCGCAGGGCCGGCCACAAGGTGGTCGAGGCCGGCCGCCCGGACCGGCGACTGCGGCGGATGAACGGCAAGTCCGACACCCTGGACGCAGAGAACGCCGCACGCGCGGTGCTGGCCGGGTTCGCGACTGCCACGCCGAAGACCGCCGACGGCGAGGCCGAGATGATCCGCCAGCTCAAGGTCGCACATGACCAGGCCGTTGAACAGCGCGCCAGTGCGATGGTCACGATGAAGGCGATGCTCGTCCACGCCCCGGACGCCCTGCGTCGTGAGACTGCCGGCAAGACCCAGATCAGCCTGGCACGGCAGCTGGCCGCTCTGCGTCCTCGCCGTCTCGAAGGCCCTGAAGACGCTCTTCGTCACACCCTGCGGACGCTCGCCAAGCGGTGGCAGTACCTGGACGCCGAGGCCAAAGAGCTCACGAAGATGATCGGCAGCCTGGTCCAGCAGGTCGCCCCGCAGCTGCTCGAGCCCTTCGGGATCGGCGTTGACACCGCTGCAGAGATCCTTGTCGTGACCGGAGACAACCCTGAGCGCATCAAGTCCGAGGCCGCTCTCGCCAAGCTCGCGGGCATCGCTCCCGTTCCCACCGGCTCCGGCATGACCAGCGGCCGGCATCGCATCAACCACGGCGGCCACCGCCAACTGAACGCCGCGATCTACCGAACCGTCATCGTCCGGATGCGTTTCCACCAGCCAACGATCGACTACGTCGCGCGCCGCACCGCCGAAGGCAAGACGAAACGCGAGATCATCCGATGCCTCAAGCGCTACGTCATTCGCGAGGTCTACCACCTGCTCCGCCTCGCCCCACGGACGGCCTCCGCAGCGAGTTGACAACTATAGGAGCGTCAATGCCCTGATGGAGAGCACGATCGGCCTGTTCAAGACCGAGCTGATCAAGCCCCGACGGCCGTGGAAGACGCTGTCCGACGTCGAGCTCGCCACCGCCGAGTACATCGACTGGTACAACCACCGCCGACTCCACGGTGAGATAGGCCACGTCCCGCCCGTCGAATACGAGAACAACCACTACCTCGCAACCACGAGACCCCAGGTCACAACCAACATCTGAGATCTCTACCGAACCCGGAGCGGTTCAGGGGGGTTTGTGTTGCTCTGTGTGGGTTGTTAAAACGACTATATGCGTGGCGGTGTTGGTGGGTGTGGGGTGAGGGGTGTCACTGTTCGCTTTCCTGCGATTGTGAGGGTGTCATGAAATTGTTTCCCAGGATTTTCGGGGAGTCGAGGGGTCCGGCTGATGTGGTCGTGTTGCGGCGGCTTGAGGAAAGTGTTGCGAGTGCGGGTTACTGGGTGGTGAGGATGCCGAGGGAAGCGGCTCGTCTGGTGCGTAGGGTTCGTGTGTTTTCTTTGGCTGCGGCGGTGTTGTGTCTTGTTGTGGGGCTTTTGGCGTGGCCGGTTATCGGTGGTTCGTCGCAGTTGGCCGCGCAGGTGTTCGTGTCGGTGTTGTCGGGTTGTGCCGCGTTGGTGATTGTCGTGCCTCATGCCACTGGTCTGAGTGATCGTGGTGATGAGTCGATCCGGTTGTGCAGCACGTACGGTGCGGTGTATCGCGAGCTTTTGGAGGTGCGGGGGCGGCTGGCTGCTGGTTCTTTGGATGATCCCTCTGATGTGGCTGACATCATCCGCCGGTTCGAGTGTGTTGAAGAACGCAAGGATGCGCTGGCGCTTCCGGTCGGGGACGGGCATTTGGGGGGTCCGTGTGGTGTGGGGGCGGTCGGGGGTGGCGGGCGGTGGGGGCGTGCCGGTTTGGGCGGGCTGCGGGAGATCACGGGTTCGTTGTTGCCGTCGGCGAGGGTGCGTCGGGCGGGCGGGCGGGCGGCGGGTGTTGATGACGAGGCTGTTCTTGCTGCGCTTGTGTGTGTGTTGACGAGCGGGTGTGGGCCGCGGCGGGTGCCGCGGTATTCGAGGGTTTCGTCGTTTGTGGTGTACCGCTTGTTCCGGGTCCGGTCCCGGGCCGGGTCCGTGGTGGTGCCTTCGCTGGGTGGTGGGGGCCGTGTCCGCAAGCTGGGGCCTGCGGGTTCGAGCCGTTCCCGGCTTGTTCCGGGTAAGGGCCGCGGGGGCGGTGAGCGTGCGGGTCTTGGTCCCGCGGGTGGTGACGGGCCGGGTTCTGCGGTGCAGCTGGTGCGTGACGCTGCCGGTGGTTCCCTGGTCCTTGGCGTTTCGGCGGGCGGCGCCCAAGACACCGGGGCCTGAGATCGGCCCCTTGCCCGGGGCGCATCTGGGGCCGTGGGGGTGTGTCCTGGGCGGGTGTCTGTTTTCTGTTTGCCGGGTTTCTTCAACGGGTTTGGGTGTGTGGCTGGTTGGCCGTGGGTTGCGGGGTGTGCGGGGGGTGTTGTGGTGGGGGTGTGTCAGGTCTGGCGGGTGGTGCCCGAGACGCCGGGGCTTGAGGGCGGCCGGCTCTCTGCGTGGGTGGGTGCGAGGGGCTTGTGTGCGGCCCGGTGTGGATGTGGTGTTCGGTCAGGCCGCGTTGGCGGTGGAGCGTCACGACTGCCCGAACTGAAGTTCCCCCCTGAACCGGGACAGCGGATGTTTACGCTGCGGGGGTGAGGTCTTGCTGCAGCAGACTCCGGGTTTCGAGGGGTGTGACGTAC
>NZ_JBFBCG010000179.1:0-4559 GCF_040683105.1 Streptomyces sp. NPDC051020
TCCCCCGGCGCACCTCACAGTTTCGGGCGGGGTGTCCCCTGTGCCGTGACCGGCAATGTTTGCCGGTCACGGCACTAGCGGACCTGACCGCGTTCGAAGTACGCGATCAGCTCGGGGCCGAGGGCCGGCACGTCGTACGGTGCCCCGCCCTCACGCAGCGAGCGGGTCGCGAGGACCCCGGCGGCGACGCTCATCCGGGCGGCGACCGGAGAGGTGTCCGTGACACCGCCGTCGCGGACGAACCGGCAGAACTCCTCCATGATCCGGGTGTCACCGCCGCCGTGCGAGCCATCGGCCTCCGGCACCCGGTAGGTGATGTCGGCCTCGGCGCGGTATCCGCTGGGTCCGGTGTTCCAGACCTTGACCTCGTCACCGGGGCTGTCGCCGAAGTTCTCCAGCCGCCCCTCGGTGCCGATGACGGTGTAGTTCCGCCAGTAGTCCGGGGTGAAGTGGCACTGCTGGTAGGCGGCCACGACACCGTTGTCCAGCTGCATGTTCATCACCGAGACGTCCTCGACGTCCACAATGTGGTGCAGATCCTTGCGGGCCGTCGGCGGCCAGTCGAACTCCCGCAGCCAGTTCGCCGGGCGCGGGGTGTCCGCCTCGCGGCGCGGCAGGTCCCCGTAGACGAGGAGGTCGCCGAGGGCGTTGACGCGGCGGGTGTAGCCGCCGGCCAGCCAGTGCAGCACGTCGATGTCGTGCGCGGCCTTCTGGAGCAGCAGTCCGGTGGTACGGGTCCGGTCGGCGTGCCAGTCCTTGAAGTAGTAGTCACCGCCGTAGCCGACGAAGTGCCGCACCCAGACGGCCTTCGGTTCGCCGATGTCACCGCGGGCGATGATGTCGCGCATCAGCCGCACGACGCCCATGTGGCGCATGTTGTGACCGACGTACAGCCGGGTCCCCGTCTCGTACGCGGCGCGCAGGACGTTGTCGCAGCTTTCCACGGTGATACCGAGCGGCTTCTCGACGAAGACCGCCTTGCCGGCCCGCAGGGCATCGATGGCGATGACCTCGTGGGTGTCGTCCGGGGTGGCGATGATGATCGCGTCGAGGTCGTCCCGGTCGAGGAGCAGCTTGTAGTCCTCGACCGCGACATCGGTGCCGAAGCGCTCGGCTTCGCGCCGGCGCACCTCGGGGTCGAGGTCGCAGACGGCGGTGATCGCCGAACCCTGCCCGGGGTGGTGGGCGGACATCGCGATGGAACGGCGGAGGCCGAGCCCGATGACACCGAGTCGGAGGTCTGACACGGGGGTCCCTTCTGTCTTTACAGGTGGTGCGGGCGGAAGCTACTTGGACCGACCGTCCTGGAAGACCGCTCGCTGCTTCCCGGCGGGTGTGTCCGCGTCATCCGGGTCACGGGGCTGCGGCACACATCGGTGACGGTGCGGCCGCTACTCCCTCGCGGCGAGGGCCACATCGTTCACGACAGTGCGCCTCGATGGCAAGAGTTGTTCATTTCGCGAGATAACGAACATTTATAGACATCAAAATCTGGAGAAGGCCCGATTCGACTCCGCTGGTGCGCAGAGAGGGCACGGCAAGGGCGCGAAACAGGCACGCAAGTACCTCGATGTGATCGCCGAACCCCTTGCCAGGGGCTTAACCGCCCCTGCTCGCACGCCCACGTCCGGCTTCGGCCGGCTCCGCCCCCTCGCCAGAAGTGCCCCTGGGCATCGGCAACGCGACCGGGCACCGTGTGGACTGCGCGACCGCACCGGCAGGGCCGACCAGCAGTGGACCGCGCCCCGCGCCTGATCCCGCGGGACGGTGTCACCGCCGGACGGGCCGGCGTCACCCTCACACAGCGATGACGGTGACGCCGGCCTCGGTGAAACGGGCCTTCGCGTCGCTGGTGATGCCGGTGTCGGTGACCAGGAAATCGACCTGACTGAGATCACAGACCCGGGCGAAGGCCCGCTTGCCGATCTTCGAGGAGTCGGCGGCCACGACCACCCGCTGCGCCTGCTGGGCGAGCAGCCGGTTGATGCTGGCCTCGCCCTCGTGGTGGACGTACGCCCCGCGCTCGGTATCGATCGCGTTGACGCCCAGCACGGCGGCATCCAGCGTGATCTCGCCGAGCACGCCACTGGCCAGCGGCCCCGTGAGCTCATACGACTGCGGCCGGGCCACTCCACCGGTCACCACGATCTTGATCTGCGGCCGTATCACCAGCTCGTTGGCGATGTTGAGGGCATTGGTCACCACCGTCAGGGTCGGCTGCCCCCCGGGGCCGGTGTCACCGACGAGGTCGGGGCGCACGGCCAGCGAGCGGGCAACCTCGGTGATCGTGGTGCCACCGGTCAGCCCCACCACCTCGCCCACCGCCACGAGTTCGGACACGGCGCGGCCGATGGCCTGCTTCTCCGGGGCGTTGCGTCCCGTCTTGTAGCGCAACGCCAGTTCGTAGGAGACTCCGTGCGCGACGGCGCCGCCGCGGGTTCGGGTGAGCAGCTGCTGCTCGGCGAGCTGGTCCAGGTCACGGCGGATGGTCGCGGCCGACACGTCAAGCGTCGTCGCCGCGTCCTCGACCTCCACCCGGCCGTGTTTGCCGACCAGCTCAAGCAGCGCGTCCCAGCGGGCATCCCTGGACAAGTGAACTCTCCTTACGGGCCCGGGATTCGAGCGCCCATCCCCTTGGGCAGTGTCACCGGACATGCGCAAGGGTCGCACAAGGCGCCGATCAGTCAAGTCCCATGCAAGCAGAATGCTTGATAATGATTGCAGAAGGCGTATAACGTGCGTGAACGAGCATCCCAACACCCATACGGAGTGTAAAAGTGTCGTTTGTCGAGATTGAGACAGCCAGCCAGCCGGAGTGCTGGCGCCGCGCCGCGGACCTGGCAGAGAGCCAGTCGGCCGCCCTGCCCGCCACGGGCGAGCGCATCGCCGTCGTCGGCTGCGGCACCTCGTTCTACATGGCCCAGGCGTACGCCGCGCTCCGCGAGGAATCCGGGCAGGGCGAGTCCGACGCGTTCGCCGCATCGGAGTTCCCCTTCGGCCGCAGCTACGACCGGGTCGTGGCGCTCACCCGCTCGGGCACGACGACCGAGGTGCTGGAGCTGCTCGGCCGGCTCCGTGGCGTCACCCGTACCGTCGCGATCACGGCCGACCCGAACACCCCGGTGATGACGTCCGCCGACGATGTCGTCGTCCTCGACTTCGCCGACGAGCAGTCCGTGGTGCAGACCCGGTTCGCCACCACGCTGCTCACGCTGCTCCGTGCCCACCTCGGCCTGCACACCGACGCCGTGGTCCGTGACGCGGAGACGGCACTGGCCGAGCCGCTGCCCGAGGGGCTGCTGGAGTGCACCCAGTTCACCTTCCTCGGCCGGGGCTGGACGGTCGGTCTCGCCAACGAGGCCGCGCTCAAGATGAAGGAGGCGTCGCTCTCCTGGACCGAGTCCTACCCCGCGATGGAGTACCGCCACGGTCCGATCAGCATCGCCACCAACGGCACCGCCACCTGGGTGTTCGGTACCGCACCCGAGGGTCTTGAGGAGCAGGTCGCGTCGACCGGAGCCCGCTGGGTGGCGAGTGGCCTGGACCCGCTGGCCGAGCTCGTCCGCGTACAGCGTCTGGCGATCGCCCGCGCCGAGGCCGCCGGCATCGACCCGGACAGCCCCCGTCACCTGACCCGCTCGGTGGTTCTCGCCGACGCCTGACCGGCGGACGGGCGGGTGAGGGGCCGGCCGTGGAGGTCGGCCCCTCACCCCTGTCGCAGCGCTCGGGGCGTGTCGCCCGTGACGACGGGACGGCCCAGGTCCGCGCCCCGGTGACGTCGCACCGGATCCGGGGGCAATCCGCCCCGCCGGCCGGGTGCGTCGCCCCAGGTCGCGCCGGGGACGATCCGGTCGCGTCTTCGACCGGCCCTTCGCCACCGCCTCGGGCTACTCCTCGAAGTAGGCGTCGAGCACCACGTCGAGTTCTTCCGCCCACGCCTTGAGACTGCTTCTGGCGGCCGCCTCGACCTCGGCGTTGAACCAGCGGCGGGACGACATGTGGACGGTGACGGTGAACCGGCGCCCGAACCGGGGGACCTTCACCTCGACCGCACCGACCTCGTCCCAGTGGAACTCGGCCTCCTGGTCGTCCAGCCGGAATCGGATGCCGTCACGGTCCGCGGTGATCGAACCCCGCCGGTCGCTGACCTCGAATACGGGCCCGTTCTCGTCCTTCTCGCCCTTCTCGTGTTCCTCCTGCTTCCCGTCCTTTGCGTCCTCCGAGCCGGAATCGGCGTCGGTGCCCCCGGGGGCACGCTCCGCAAGGGCGTCGTCAGGGGCGGCACCCTCGGGCGCCGGCTCCTCGGGCTTCTCCTGGTCCGCCTCGGACGTCCCGTCGGTGCGGGGGGCCGTGAGACCAGGTATGTACGCCGGGTCTGTCCCTGCGGCGTACGCGGGCTGAGTGTTCGGATCTATGCGCTGCTCCACGGCGGGCAGTATGGCCGACGAACCTGTACGAGACCAGTAAGAGGCCGCGCACATGGGTGGGGTGGAGGAAGGAGCGGGGCGAGGGGCAAGCCTGGCAAGGCGGAGGAGGGAGGCGACGCGGAGGGGGCCCCT
>NZ_JBFBCG010000180.1:0-4490 GCF_040683105.1 Streptomyces sp. NPDC051020
GCCGGGCGGCGTCTGGTGCGTGCGATCGCAAGGCGGAGGGTCGCCCCGATACTGGCAGTATCGGGGCGAGCCCGACAACGCAGCGAGCGTGCCAGACGCCGCCCGGCAGGCGGGACTTTCGAAACACGCCGTAGGGCCGTGACCGGGCACGGGCCGCGGAGGGCGTCGGGTGGCTCGTCCTGTCCACCCAGCCGACCATGTCCGGCGCCTGCCGGATCTGCCATCGGCTTGGCTTCGTACGCACGCCAGAACACGACCGGGATCCCATTGCGGGCCTCGCGCTGCTCACGTACAGCCTGAGCCTCTGAACCGATTCGACACAACATGTGGGGGCCGCCTCATCGGGCGGCCCCCACATGTATGCTCATGCTCGCTGTCGCCGCAGGGAAATCCGGTGCGAATCCGGAACTGTCCCGCAACGGTATATTCGGGGCCCTTTTGCGCACCCTGAAAGTCCGAGGACCTGCCGACAGCGCGTCCGGCTCGACCGATCCGGACGCCCAGACGTCCGGGCCTCGCGGATGGGCCGGTGGACGCCGCACGCAGTGCTGCCCTCCTTCTTCGGGCATGCCTCCGTGTGGCTGCCCCGCTCACCCGCCGGCCCCGAGCCGAGCGAGGGAGAGCACCACGTGACCATCGCGCCAGCCGATCCGGCTTCAGTCGCCGAGTCCGCGGGAACCACGAACGACGGACCCGGGACCGCACTGCTGCGGACCCTGACCGACCTCACTGCCGATCTGCCCGACACCGACCCCGGCCGCGTCGCCGCCGCCGCGCTGCGCGGACGCAACGCCGCGTCGGACGAGGCGGAGTTGCGCACGCTGGCCACCGAGGCCGCCGCGGGTCTGATCGCCGAGGACCCCGCGTACTCCCGGCTCGCCGCCCGCCTCCTGACCCGCACCATCGCGGACGAGGCGGCCGGTCAGGGCGCGCTGTCGTTCTCCGCCTCGGTCGCCGTCGGCCACCGCGAGGGTCTGATCGCGGACCGTACGGCCGCGTTCGTGGCGCTCCACGCGGCCCGGCTCGACGCGCTGGTCGAGCAGTCCCTCGCCGACGGCGCCGACGACCGGTTCGGCTACTTCGGGCTGCGGACACTGCACAGCCGCTATCTGCTGCGCCACCCGCTCACCCGCCAGGTCATCGAGACGCCGCAGCACTTCATGCTGCGCGTCGCGGCCGGCCTCGCCGAGGACGAGTCGGTGCGCGCACTGGACGAGGTCGCCGCGCTGTACGGTCTGATGAGCCGCCTCGACTACCTCCCCTCCTCCCCCACACTCTTCAACTCCGGCACCCGGCACCCGCAGATGTCCTCCTGCTATCTGCTGGACTCACCGCTGGACGAGCTCGACTCCATCTACGACCGCTACCACCAGGTGGCGCGGCTCTCCAAGCACGCGGGCGGCATCGGCCTCTCGTACTCCCGGATCCGCGCCCGCGGTTCGCTGATCCGCGGCACCAACGGGCACTCCAACGGCATCGTGCCGTTCCTGAAGACGCTCGACGCCTCGGTCGCCGCAGTGAATCAGGGCGGCCGCCGCAAGGGCGCCGCCGCCGTCTACCTGGAGACGTGGCACGCCGACATCGAGGAGTTCCTGGAGCTGCGCGACAACACGGGCGAGGACCAGCGGCGTACGCACAACCTCAACCTGGCGCACTGGATCCCGGACGAGTTCATGCGCCGGGTCGACGCGGACGGCGACTGGTCGCTGTTCTCCCCCGCCGACGTGCCGGAACTGGTCGATCTGTGGGGCGACGAGTTCGACGCCGCGTACCGGGCCGCCGAGGCCAAGGGCCTGGCCCGCAAGTCGATGCCCGCGCGTGAGCTGTACGGCCGGATGATGCGGACGCTCGCACAGACCGGTCAGGGCTGGATGACGTTCAAGGACGCCTCCAACCGGACGGCCAACCAGACCGCCGAGCCGGGTCGCGTCGTCCACTCGTCGAACCTGTGCACCGAGATCCTCGAAGTCACCGACGACGGCGAGACCGCCGTCTGCAACCTCGGTTCGGTCAACCTCGGTTCGTTCGTGGCCGGCGGCGCCATCGACTGGGAGCGGCTGGATTCCACCGTCCGTACCGCCGTGACGTTCCTCGACCGGGTCGTCGACATCAACTTCTACCCGACCGAGCAGGCCGGCCGCTCCAACGCCCGCTGGCGTCCGGTGGGGCTGGGCGCGATGGGGCTCCAGGACGTCTTCTTCCAACTGCGGCTGCCGTTCGACTCCCCCGAGGCCCGCGCGCTCTCCACGAAGATCTCCGAGCGGATCATGCTCGCCGCCTACGAGGCGTCCTGCGACCTCGCCGAGCGGTCCGGTCCGCTGCCCGCCTGGTCCGAGACGCGCGCCGCCCGCGGCGTGCTGCACCCCGACCACTACGACACCGAGCTGAGCTGGCCGGAGCGCTGGGACGCGCTGCGCGCCCGGATCGCGAAGACCGGCATGCGCAACTCGCTGCTGCTCGCCATCGCTCCGACCGCCACGATCGCCTCGATCGCCGGAGTGTACGAGTGCATCGAGCCGCAGGTCTCCAACCTCTTCAAGCGCGAAACGCTCAGCGGTGAGTTCCTCCAGGTCAACGCCTATCTGGTGAACGAGCTGAAGCATCTGGGCGTGTGGGACGCGCGGACCCGCGAGGCACTGCGCGAGGCGAGCGGCTCGGTGCAGGGCTTCGCCTGGATCCCGGAGGACGTACGGGCTCTCTACCGCACGGCATGGGAGATCCCACAGCGCGGTCTGATCGACATGGCGGCGGCGCGTACGCCGTTCCTGGACCAGAGCCAGTCGCTGAACCTGTTCCTGGAGACGCCGACGATCGGCAAACTTTCCTCGATGTACGCGTACGCCTGGAAGCAGGGGCTGAAGACGACGTACTACCTGCGCTCGCGCCCGGCCACCCGGATCGCCCGGGCGGCGTCCGGCCGGGCCACGGCCGCCGCCGCCCTTCCCGTACAGCAGGCTTCGGCTCCCGACGCGGACGCGATCGCCTGCTCCCTCGAAAACCCCGAGTCCTGCGAGGCCTGCCAGTAATGAGCTCGACCGACAAGAATCTGCTCGACCCGGGCTTCGAACTGACCCTGCGGCCCATGCGCTACCCGGACTTCTACGAGCGCTACCGCGACGCGATCAAGAACACCTGGACGGTCGAGGAGGTCGACCTCCACTCCGACGTCGCCGATCTCGCCAAGCTGACACCCGCCGAGCAGCACATGATCGGCCGGCTCGTCGCGTTCTTCGCAACCGGTGACTCGATCGTCTCCAACAACCTCGTACTGACCCTGTACAAGCACATCAACTCCCCGGAAGCGCGGCTGTACCTGTCGCGTCAGCTCTTCGAGGAGGCTGTGCACGTCCAGTTCTATCTGACGTTGCTCGACACCTATCTGCCCGACCCGGACGACCGTGCGGCCGCGTTCGACGCGGTCGAGGAGATCCCCTCCATCCGCGAGAAGGCGCAGTTCTGCTTCAAGTGGATGGACTCGGTCGAGAAGATCGAGCGGCTGGAGACGCAGGCCGACCGCCGTCGCTTCCTGCTGAACCTGATCTGCTTCGCGGCGTGCATCGAAGGGCTCTTCTTCTACGGCGCGTTCGCGTACGTCTACTGGTTCCGCTCGCGCGGTCTGCTGCACGGCCTCGCCACGGGAACCAACTGGGTCTTCCGTGACGAAACGATGCATATGAACTTCGCGTTCGAGGTCGTGGACACCGTCCGCAAGGAGGAGCCCGAGCTCTTCGACGACGCCCTCCAGCAGCAGGTCACCGACATGCTGAAGGAGGCCGTCGACGCGGAACTGCAGTTCGGCCGCGACCTGTGCGGCGACGGCCTGCCGGGCATGAACACCGAGTCGATGCGCGAGTACCTGCAGTGCGTCGCCGACCAGCGGCTCACCCGGCTCGGCTTCCCGGCTGTGTACGGCTCCGAGAACCCGTTCTCGTTCATGGAGCTGCAGGGTGTCCAGGAGCTCACGAACTTCTTCGAGCGCCGGCCGTCCGCGTACCAGGTGGCGGTGGAGGGCTCGGTCGCCTTCGACGACGACTTCTAGACGCTCTGGGCTCGCGCCCTGATCCGGAGGTCCGGACGCCCCACAGCCTTCACCGGCTGTGGGGCGTCCGCCGTTTCCGGTGGTTCGGCCCGCCGATCACGTTCCGCCTCACGCAGCCGAAGTCATGACCTCGGCAAGTCTCGGACCGACCAACGCACTCAACCAGACCTGAAGGAAGGGAAGTTGAGGATCCGCGGGAGTGTGGATGAACACAAATGGGCCCGGCTCCGCACGCGGGGAGACCGGGCCCGCCGAAGGTTCTAGTGCCCCTCCCGGCAAGCTCTGCCCCATCGCGCCGTCCAGCACGCCCGCTCGACGACGCTCCTCATGGGGCAGACACTGCCGGTCACGGCTTAGCTTGTTCTTTAACCTCTGCCAGGTTGTGGCTGGTCCCGAGCCGGAGGTTGCTCAGATATTCGATCGTCGACAAGCGGGTGACTTGGCAGACTGC
>NZ_JBFBCG010000181.1:0-4425 GCF_040683105.1 Streptomyces sp. NPDC051020
CTCAGCCATTCCCCGTACAGCAGATGGGTCCGGGCCAACTCGGTCCGTGTCTCGGTGCGGCCCATGCGCTCGCCCCGCTCCTCGTGCCCCTCCCGGCAAGCTGTGCCCCGTCGCGCCGCCCGGCACGCCCGCCGCGTTGGCCACAAGCCCTGATAGTTCCTTCCAGGGCTTCCGGTGGCCTTGCGATCGCACGCACCGGACGACGCTCCTCATGGGGCACACGTGGCCGATCATGGCACTCACTGTCTGTGTTCAGTCGGCGGCGATGGCACGGAGCACGTCCAGGCGCGCCGCACGCCGAGCCGGTCGCCAGCCGGCCAGCACCCCGGCGGTGATCCCCACGAGGGCGACCACCAGCAGCCGTGTGGGTGGCAGCGCGAAGGCGAACGGGGTGTCGCCCGCGCCTTCCGACGCGTTCACGAGCACCCAGCCGAGGAAGCCGCCGAGCAGCAGACCGCCTGCTGTTCCGAACGCGGCGACCAGCACGGATTCCCAGCGGACCATGGTCCGCAGCTGACTCCTGGTCTGTCCGACGGCCCGCAACAGGCCCAGTTCCCTGGCGCGTTCATGGATGGCCAGGGTGAGGGTGTTGGCGATGCCGAGCAGGGCGATCAGTACGGCGAGTGCCAGCAGCGCGTAGACGAGCGTGAGCATCATGTCGATGGGGCCGGCCGAGGACCGCGCGTACTCTCCGCGGGTCTGTACGTCCGGATTGCCGTACGCCGCGGCGGTCTTCTGGACTGCCGCCTTTCCGTCAGCGGTCGACACCCCGTCCTTGAACGACACGGCGATGAGCGTGTCGGAGTCCTGCGCGCGGTGCGGCGCCCAGGCCTGCCGGGTGATGACGTAGGTGCCCGCCAGTTCCGACCGGCCGTAGACCGCGCGGACCGTGAAGGTCTGCTGCTTGCCGTCGGTGAAGGTGAGCCGGGCGGTGGAACCGGTGTGCAGACCGCGCTCGGCTGCCTCCGCTTCGGACACGGCGATGCCGTTCGGGCCCAGTGCGTTCATCGATCCGCGGACCGGGCCGAGGTCGAAGACCCTGGCGAGCGCGGCAGGGTCGGTGACGGTCAGGGCGCGTCCCGCACCGTTGACCTCCGCAACGCCCTTGCCGAGGCCGACCGCGGTGGATACTTCGGGCAACCGGCCGACGGCGGGCGCGAGCGCGGGGCTGAGACCGCTGCCACCGGCGCCGAACGCGGGCGCGCTGATGGCGACATCACCGGCGAAGGAGCGGTCCACGGTCTGGTTCATGGTGGCCTTCAGCGAGGCGCCGAAGACGGTGAAGAGTGAGACGACCGCGACGCCGATCATCAGCGCGGTCGCGGTGGCGGCGGTCCGCTTGGGGCTGCGCAGCGCGTTGCGCCTGGCCAGTGCGCCGGTGACACCGCGCAGCCGGTCGAGTGGAGCGCCAAGGATCCGTACGGCGTATGTGGAGGCGGCCGGGCCGAGCACCACGAAGGCGGCGGGCGCCAGGACCGCCCCGGCGGCCGACGGCCAGACGGACGGATGGGCAAGGACGCCGGTCAGGATGGCGCCGACCGCCGCGAGCAGCAGCATGACACCGGTGACGGCGCGGGTCCGCGAGGCCGCCGAGTCGTCGACGGCGGTCTCGCGCAGGGCCGCGAGCGGTGCGGTGCGTCCCGCGCGGACGGCGGGCAGGAGGGCCGAGCCGAGACAGACGAGTACGCCGACGGCGAACGGAAGCAGCAGCGAGATCCCGCTGATCACCAGCGCGCCGTCGGGGAACGGGAAGCCGACGGCGGGGAAGAGCGCCTGCAGTCCGGCGGCGATCCCGATGCCCCCGGCCAGTCCGGCGGCGGAAGCGAGCACGCCGACCGCGGTTGCCTCGACGAGGGTCGAGCCGAGGATCTGACGGCGGGACGCGCCGAGGGCGCGCAGCAAAGCGTTCTCCCTGGTGCGCTGCGCGACGACGATCGCGAACGTGTTGTGGATGGAGAAGGTGGCGACCAGCAGGACTATCCCGGAGAACACCAGCAGCAGCGTGGTGAACAGGCTGAGGAACGCACCGGAGATCATGCTCTGGTTCTCGGCGGCGGAGGCCTGCCCGGTGATGGCCTGCGTGTCGGCGGGCAACACGGGAGTCAGCGCATCCACGAGTTCCTGCTGGCTGGTGCCGGGGGCGGCGCGCACCTGGATGCTCGACGCCTCGCCGGGCTTCGGGGTCAGGTACTTCTCGGCGTCGGCCTGCGTCATCCCGGTGAAGGTGACCTGGCCCATGCCGTCCTCACCGCCGAAGGTGGCCAGGCCGACGACGGTGACGCGCACGGGGTCGGGGGCGCGCAGTACGGTCGTGTCGCCGATCTTCAGCCCTCCCCTGGTGGCGGTACCGCGGTTGATGACGACCTCACCGGACCGGGACGGGGCCCGCCCCTCGGCGAGCTTGTAAGGGTTGAGCTCCGGGTCCTGGATCCAGTTGCCGGCGACGGTGGGCGGGCCCTGGCCGCCGATCGGCTTGCCGTCGGCGCCGATCAGCTGCCCGGCGCCCTGGATGTCGGGAGCCGCGGCGGCGACGCCCGGCGTCTGCTCGATCGTCTTCAGGAGGGTGGTCCTCACCGGCTGCCGGGTGCCCTGCCCTTCACCGGGCACGGTCACCACATTCGTACTGCGGACGACTGCGTCCGTGCCGGCGGCGGCGTTCGCGAACATCGTGTCGAAGCCGGCGCGCAGGGTATCGCTCATGACGAGCGTGCCCGCGAGGAAGGAGACGCCGAGCAGAACGGCGGTGAACATGCCTGCGAAACGACGCTTGTGGGCGCGGAGCGAGGAGACGCTGAGGCGCACGGAGGCGCGGGCGCCGGTCATGGCGTCACCGCCGTTGCCCCCGGCGCCGGGTCGAAGGCCTTGAGCCGGTCGAACACGCGCTCCGCGGTGGGGTCCGGCATGCGGTCGACGAGGCGCCCGTCGGCGAGAAAGACGACCTCGTCCGCGTGGGCTGCGGCGACCGGGTCATGGGTGACCATGACGACCGTACGGGAGGCCCGGCGAACGGTGTGGCCGAGGAGCCGCAGCACCTCCTGTCCGGCCCGGGAGTCGAGGTTGCCCGTCGGTTCGTCGGCGAAGACGACGTCGGGGTTGCCTGCGAAGGCGCGGGCCACGGCGACCCGCTGCTGCTGGCCGCCGGAGAGTTCGCTGGGCCGGTGGTGCAGCCGGTCCCGCAATCCCACGGTGTCGATGAGCGCGTCGATCCACTCCCGGTCGCCGCGCTCCCCCGCGAGGTCGATGGGGAGGGTGATGTTCTCGGCGACGGTGAGCGTCGGGATGAGGTTGAAGGCCTGGAAGACGAAGCCGATGCGGTGTCGGCGCAGCAGGGTGAGCCTGCGGTCGTCGAGTGCGCTGAGGTCCGTGTCGCCGATGAGGGCGGAACCGGAGGTGAGCGTGTCGAGTCCGGCGGCGCAGTGCATCAGGGTGGATTTTCCGGAGCCGGAGGGCCCCATGATCGCGGTGAAGCGGCCGGCCGGGAAGTCGACGCTCACCCTGTCCAAGGCCGTGACCTCGGTGTCGCCCGTGCCGTAGACCTTCACGGCGTCGACGACGCGGGCGGCGGTGGCGACCCCGGTGCGGATGCTCATGGTCATGCCACACCTCGCCTGCCGGTGGGGCCGAACTGCTCGTCCAGAACGGAGAGCCGGCGCCAGTACTCGTCCTCGTCGATCTCGCCCGCGGCGAAGCGGCGGCCAAGCAGAGTGATGGGCGACTGTTCACCGAAGACAGCGGGGCCGCTGTGCGCGGCGCGGGGGCCCCAGGGGCCGCGTCGGCCGCCTCGCCACACGGTACGGCGCAGCGCGGTGACTACGGTGACGGCGATTGCTGCCCAGGCCAGTGGGAAGAGGAAAATCCACGGCCCGGGTCCACCGGAGTAGGCCAGGGTGTTCATCTCGGTCAGCTCCCTCGGTTCGGAGATCTCGGTCGGCGTTCTTCCGACGCTTCCGAGCCTGGCCCCGGGACGGGGTCCGAGTCGTCGTACGGCCAGCGGCCGTGCACGTACCCCCGCGGGAGTACGTGGCGGTCCGGCGGCTGCTCCCGTTGGCCGGCCAACATTCCCGGTTTCTGTACCTACTGGTATGTGCAGTGAGCTTCATGAGCACTGCGGATCGTCTGATCGAGGCCACCCAGGAGCTCCTGTGGGCGCGCCGCTATGTGGGCACGAGCCCCAGGGCCATCCAGCGGCAGGCGGGCGTGGGCCAAGGCAGCATGCACCACCACTTCACGGGCAAGCCCGACCTGGCACGTTGGGATTCCGCCAACCAGAGTAGTTGTGCAAGATGTTGAGAACTTCGACCCGCCGCGAGACCTCGGATGGCTCCCCCGGCCAGGGTCATTGCATGATCGAGATCTGTCTGGGTTCGTCACGTGAGGCCGAGGGCTCGTAGGGGCCGGTGGTAGTCGCGGCCGGTGCGGCGGAGG